>JANMYN010000675.1:0-5131 GCA_031382195.1 Betaproteobacteria bacterium | reverse complement strand
GCGCGATTGCCACGAGCGGTGTCACCTGCAGGATCACTGCATACGGCAGCAATGCAGCTTCGAGCAATCGGCTTTGCACGAACAGGATGGACAGCAGGGACCCCAGGAGCACTGCGAGCAGCAGCGCCGATCCGGTGACCTGCAGCGTGATCAGCAGCGAGTGGTAAAGCGATTCCCAGTCGCGCAACAGGGTCTCGATCACCAGCAGCGGGCCGGGCACGATATAGGGCGGGATCTGGTTGATCGCGACCACGACATGCCACAACGCCAGAAAGACCAGTCCCACGACAATCGGCGCGGCGATACTTGCCCAGTTGCTGCCGTTCACTCCACGGCCTCCTGCATCACCGAGACGAGCATTTCCGACAACTGCGCGCTGCGCGCCGCGAATTCGGCCGTGCCGCGGAAGGATTCGGTGCGCGGGTTCGCTGCCTCGATGCCGGTCTCGCCGTGGATGCGGCCGGGGCGCGGAGTCATCACCAGCACGCGCGAGGACAGGAAAACCGCTTCGTAGATGCTGTGGGTGACGAACAGGACGGTCAGATTCTCCCGGGCGCTCAGTTCGGAAATTTCCCGGTCGAGGCGATTGCGGGTGATCTCGTCGAGCGCACCGAAGGGTTCATCCATCAGCAGCAGGCGCGGGCCGGTGACCAGCGCGCGTGCAATCGAGACGCGCATTTGCATGCCGCCGGACAGTTCGCGCGGAAAGGCGCTTGAGAATTCCTGCAAGCCCACCAGTTCGAGTGCATGGCGCGTCGCCTTGTCCGCCTCGGCGCGGGCCGTTCCTGCCAGATCGAGCGGCAGCCTGACATTGCCCTGCACGCTTGCCCACGGCATCAGTGTCGGAGACTGGAATACGTAGGCAAGTCGGGGCGGTTTATATTCGTCGGACAAAACGATGCTGCCGCCGGTGGGAGGGGACAATCCCGCGATCAGCCGCAACAGCGTGCTTTTGCCGCAACCGGAAGGGCCAACGATGGTGACGAATTCACCCTCGCGCACGCTCAGGTCGATCGGTTCGAGCGCGCGGGTCCCATTCGGGTAAGTCTTGCAGGCGCCGCGAATGTCGATAGCGGCAGCGGAATTTTGCGGAAGGGTCACGCCGCGATTCTAACAGCGCCGCTGAGTAAACCTTGAATCTCACCACGAAGACACGAAGAACACGAAGAGACACAAAGAAATGCCGGATGAAAGTCCGGGTCTGGAATATCGCTGGAAACGACCCTCAGCGGAAAAATAGAGACGTTACATAACTCGGGCTAAGAACACCTTCAGCGGCTTGGTTTTCTTCGTGAACCTTCGTGTTCTTCGTGTCTTCGTGGTGAGAATTTCAGTTGATGTGGGAGATGGCTCTATTGACCTTCACTTGCGTGCATCGATCGAAGGAAACGCCGCAGTGATGGATTCGACCTGGCCTGCGCGCGGGGCAGTGTAGCCGGGCAGGCCGGCAATGAGATCGAGAAAGGCTTGCCCGCGGATGAGTCCGATCAATTCCCGGGATTCCGGCAAGTCGAGCGTTTCGTTGCGGCAGATCAGGAAGTAGCGTTCCTTGGCCATCGGCAGGAAATCCAGCGCGAATTGGCGCGCAGCCGGTTCCACGCCGAACCCGGCGTCGGCCATGCCGCTGGCGACATATGCTGCGATTGCGGCATGCGTGAATTCTTCGGTCTGGTAGCCATCGAGACGCTGATAATCCACCCCGGCTTCTTCGAGCAGTTGATCGATCAGCAGGCGGGTACCCGAACCGCGCTGCCGGTTGATGAACACCACGCCCGGACGGCCGAGGTCGGCGAAGCTGTGGATGGCTTTCGGATTGCCACGCGCCAGGAACAATCCCTGGGTGCGGGTCACAAGGTGGATCAGTTTCTGTTTGTCGGGAAGAAGCCATTTTGAGTATTGGGCGAGCGCCAGCTCGCCCAGCTTGCCCTCCGGCACGTGAAAGCCGCCGAAGTTGCAGGCGCCCCGTGCGACAGATGCCAGCGACTCCTGTGCGCCCAGATAACGCAGGTCGAGCTGGATCAGCGAATGCGCCCGCAACAGCTCCGGCAGCTTGGCGACGGCGAAGCCATGGCTGGCGTGGATGCGCAGCGTGGACCGCGCCGTCGTAACGAGCTTGCTGATTTCCAGATTGAGTTCGGAGGCGAGACTTTCCAGTTGCGGCGCCAGCCGTGCGTTGATGCGCTGCTCCGCCCAGAGCAGCTTTTCCCCCAGGGGCGTCAGGGTTGTGCCGCGACCGCGCTCAAGATTGACCAGCGGGCTGCCGAAAAACTCTGACCAGCGCCCGATCAGGTTCCAGGCATGGCGATACGAGAGGCCGGCGTTGGCTGCGGCAACCGTCAGTTTCCCGGCGTCGTGAATGGCCTGCAGGACCGGGAAGAGCTGCTGATCCAGCTCGTCGCCCGCCTCATTGCTGACCAGCCAGGCGGGTCGTACCAGGATCTTGCTCACCGTCAGCCCCTATATGCACAGTTATTCATATTGTGGGATTATCACTCAGGCGCTAGCTTTTGCCTTGTAAAAGAATAGCGGCGCCTGATCGATATGCAATTTTATGCATAAGTTTCGGTCAGAGAGCTAGAGTGAGCCTGCCTGGCAGGTCAGGCCGGAATCAAGGAGGGGTTGTGTCTGAACAGGAGCAGAAGCGAAACGCGGTCATCAGCCGGGTGCTCGAAGAGCGAAAGGATCAGCCCGGCGCCTTGCTGCCGATTCTTCATGGCATTCAGGATGCCCTCGGTTACGTGCCTCGCGAGGCCATCGCGCAAATTGCGCACGGGCTCAACCTGTCGCGTGCGGAAATCCACGGCGTGGTGAGTTTCTACCATCACTTCCGCACCTCGCCTCCGGGACGGCACACGGTTTATCTCTGTCGCGCGGAGTCCTGCCAGTCGATGGGCGCCAACCAGTTGGTCGAGCATGCCAAGGCCAATCTTGGCGTCGATTTCCACGAGACCACAAGCGATGGAGCGTTTACGCTCGAGCCGATTTATTGCCTCGGCAATTGCGCCTGTTCGCCCGCGATGATGATCGATGAAGAAGTGTACGGGCGCGTTACGCCCGAGCGCTTCGAAGAGGTTGTGCGCAATGTGAGGGGAGCAGCATGAGCAGGAAGCAGGGGCCACATCGTTTTATGATGGGGATGCGACCGCCCGCGATTGCTGCCAGTCACCGACCCGATGACCGGTGCACTACCACGCTCGCTGCAGAGGTGACCGCATGAGCATTCGCGTCTACATTCCGCGCGACTCATCCGCGTTGTCGCTGGGTGCGGATTCGGTTGCCGGTGCCGTTGCGGTCGAAGCCGCGCGCCGCAAAGTCGATATAACCATCGTACGCAATGGATCGCGCGGGTTGTACTGGCTGGAGCCGATGGTAGAAGTCGAGACCGCACAGGGACGGGTCGCCTATGGCCCCGTGGGCATGAAGGATGTTGCTGCGCTGTTCGACGCCGACTTCCTGCATGGCGGGCGCCACGCGCTTGCCTTCGGGCCAACGGAAAAGATTCCTTATCTGCAAAAGCAGGAGCGCCTGACTTTCGCCCGGGTCGGCATTACCGATCCGCTGTCGCTCGCCGACTATGCGGCGCATGGCGGCTGGAAGGGATTGCGCACCGCGCTGGCGATGGATGGCGCGACAGCCGTCAAGCAGCTAGCCGATTCCGGATTGCGTGGCCGCGGCGGTGCCGCGTTCCCGGCGGGCATCAAATGGAAGACGGTGCTGGATACCTCCGCGGACCAGAAGTACGTGGTGTGCAACGCCGATGAAGGCGATTCCGGTACCTACTCTGACCGCATGATCATGGAAGGCGATCCGTATGTGCTGATCGAGGGCATGACGATCGCCGGCATCGCAGTCGGTGCGACACGCGGTTACATCTACGTGCGCTCCGAGTATCCGCATTCCTGCCGGGTGCTCGCCGAGGCGATCGCGCTGGCCAAAACCAGTGGCTATCTCGGCGCCGACGTATTGGGCAGCGGCAAGGCGTTCGAGCTCGAAGTGCGCAAAGGTGCCGGGGCCTACATCTGCGGCGAGGAAACCTCGATGCTGGAAAGCCTCGAAGGCAAGCGCGGCATGGTGCGTTTTAAGCCGCCGCTGCCGGCCATCGCCGGATTGTTCGGCAAGCCGACGGTCATCAACAATGTCATCACTCTTGCCTCGGTCCCGACCATATTCGCCAACGGCGCGGCGCACTATCGCGATTTCGGCATGGGCAAATCGCGCGGCACCCTGCCGATCCAGCTAGCCGGCAATTTGAAATACTGCGGCTTGGTGGAAATGGCCTTTGGCGTGACGTTGCGCGAATTGCTCTACGACTATGGCGGCGGTTCGGCGAGCGGACGTCCGATCCGTGCAGTGCAGGTCGGCGGTCCGCTGGGCGCCTATCTGCCGGAACAGCAGTTCGATACACCGCTGGATTACGAAGCCTTCACGGCAATCGGCGCAATGGTCGGCCATGGCGGTATCGTCGCTTTCGACGACACTGTGGACATGGCAGCGATGGCGCGTTACGCGATGGAATTCTGCGCGATCGAATCCTGCGGCAAGTGCACCCCCTGCCGGATCGGCTCGACACGCGGCGTCGAAGTCATCGACCACATTGTCGCCGGCCGCGAGCGCGAAAAGAATCTCGCCTTGCTCGAGGATCTGTGCACCACCATGTTGGACGGTTCGCTGTGTGCGCTGGGCGGCATGACGCCGTTCCCCGTGCAAAGCGCGCTGAAATATTTTCCGAAGGATTTCAACGCGGCGCCAAAACGCAAGGTTGCGTGAGCGCCGCCGGCAAGTAGAGGAGACCACTATGTCCCTGCATATCACCCCCGATTACGGCACCCCGAAGCGGGTTTCCGAAAAACTCGTCACGCTGGAGATCGATGGCGTCGAAGTCACCGTGCCGGAGGGCACCTCGGTGATGAGTGCAGCCGTCGATGCCGGCATACGCGTGCCCAAGCTGTGTGCCACCGACAGCCTGGAGGCCTTCGGTTCCTGCCGCCTGTGCCTGGTCGAGATCGAAGGCCGCAAAGGTTATCCCGCTTCCTGCACCACCTGGGTTGCAGCGGGCATGAAAGTGCGCACGGAATCACCGAAGCTCGCGGACCTGCGGCGCGGCGTAATGGAGTTGTACATCTCCGACCAC
>JANMYN010000634.1:0-4840 GCA_031382195.1 Betaproteobacteria bacterium | reverse complement strand
CCTCTTGCTTGTGGTAGTGGAATTGATGACCGGCACTTTCTATCTGCTGATACTCGGCATTGCTGCCGGGATCGGCTCACTGATTGCGTATCTGGACCAGCCCTTCTGGATGCAAGCCCTGATTGCGGCGATCGCGGCAATCATCGGCGGTGTTCTCGTCAACCGCTACCACAATGCGGCGAATGCAACTTCCCCGAAGGATATCGCCAACGACATCGGCCAGACCGTGACCATCGAAAGCTGGGTCAGCGAGCCGCAGCGCGTTGCGCGTGTGCGTCATCGCGGCACGATCTGGGATGCCGAGGTACTCGGAAATGATCGCATCGAACCCAATGCACTTCTGTATGTTGTGGCAATGGAAGGCAGCCGCCTCAAAGTGTCTTCGACCCGTCCCGACTGACAGAAAAACCATTCACCAACTGGAGACTTTCCATGATTCCAAAACTCATCGTCGCCGTTGTCTTGTCGGCCATGATATTTATGTATCCGCCGACACAAGGCTATGCGGTGCCGTTTTTCATCATCGCCGTTGCGGTGGTGTTCATCATCGAGGGCGTGCAGGTAGTGCCGCAGCAAAACGCCTGGGTGGTAGAGCGGCTCGGGAAATTCAACGCCACACTCGAGCCGGGTCTCAATTTCATCGTGCCCTTCATTGACCGCGTCGCCTATCGGCACTCGCTCAAAGAAGTGCCGCTCGATGTACCCGAACAGGTCTGTATCACCAAGGACAATACCCAGCTTTCCGTGGACGGAATCATCTACTTCCAGGTGACCGATCCCCGGCTTGCGAGCTACGGCACGTCGAATTACGTGTTCGCCATCACCCAGCTCGCCCAGACCACGCTACGCAGCGAAGTGGGCAAGATGGAACTCGACAAGACGTTCGAGAGCCGTGATGAAATGAACAAGCAGGTTGTGGCGGTGCTCGACGAAGCCGGCCGCACCTGGGGCGTGAAAGTCCTGCGCTACGAGATCAAGAACCTGACGCCGCCGGAAGCGATCCTGCGATCGATGCAGGCGCAAATTACCGCGGAGCGGGAGAAGCGTGCCCTTATCGCCAAGTCTGAAGGCCAGCGCCAACAGGAGATCAACCTGGCCGACGGTGAAAAACAGGCCAAGATCCTGTCCTCCGAAGGCGACAAGACGGCACAGATCAACAAGGCACAGGGCGAAGCCGGCGCCATCAAGATGATCGCCGAAGCGCAGGCCGAAGCGGTTCGCGTCGTCGGTCAGGCCATCGGTACCAGCGAGGGCCTCAGTGCCGCCAACCTGAAGGTGGCAGAGCTTTACGTCGGCGCCTTCAAGGAACTCGCCAAGGCGGGCAACACCCTGATTATTCCTTCGAACTTATCCGATGCGGCGAGCTTCGTGGCAAGCGCGATGACGGTGCTGGATCGCGCGAAGGTGGGGACCGATGCGCAGAAGGCGCCCAAGACTTCGTAAGGAGCTAGGGAAAAACAGGGGCTAGAGGGACTAGGGGTGAGAATGAAAGTGCACACTGCAGGCTGTTTTTCGCCGCGTAAAAAGTTGGTGAGGCGCGGATTCTTTCTCGGCATTTTGGGGCTCTCGTTACTGAGCGCCTGCGCGCAGCAGCCGCCTCGTAGCGCTGGGGCAAAGGTCTCAGTGGTCGTTCTGCCCAAGCCGCCCGACGGCCACGTCGGCGCGGTCATGGTGCGGCCCATCGATGGCGGCAAGGCGGTGCTGGTGGACAAGCCCTACGTCGAAGCCAGTCTGCGCGACGCCAAAACGGTACGGACTTCGCCCATCGATCCAAAGAGCGTGAATGATGTATTCGGCAAAACATTGGCGGCGCTGCCCGCGCAGCCGGCGCTGTTTTTGATCTATTTCGTGGAGGGTACGGACGAACTCAACCCCGACGCCAAGCGCGCAATCGACCACGCGGTCGCCGAGGTCGCGGCACGGCCCGCACCGGAGATCGCCGTCGTCGGCCATACCGATTTCGTCGGCACCGATCAGTACAACGACACGCTATCCCTGCAGCGCGCCGTGCGGATCAAAGAGCTGCTGGTCCGGCGCGGAATCCCGGCGAAAATAATTCAGACCGCCGGCCGCGGCAAGCGCGAGCCTCTGGTCGAAACTTCCGATGATGTGGCCGAACCTCGCAACCGGCGCGTGGAAATCATTGTGCGTTAGTGCGCGATGACGGTGCTGGACAGGGCGACGGTGGGGCGGTTGCGTAGAACGCTCCGAAGGCGCGACCAGGCGAGTTTAAAATGACGGCACAGCGCGGCAACGGCGTCTCGATACGAGAAGCAGGATGATCCCCTCCTTTGTGCTCCAGTATGGACTTCGAAAAGTTGCGCTCTGCCCTCGAAGCAGGGGGCACCACAAGAAACGTGATCGCGGCGGATTCTGCAGGTTGATCCGGGCGTGCGAGCGCAAGGCAGATCGCGATGCGGCTTGAGGGAAAAGTTGCGATCATCGTCGGCGCCGGTCAGAGTCCGGGAGAAGGCGTCGGAAACGGCCGCGCAACGGCGATTCGCTTTGCCCAGGAAGGTGCAAAGATCCTTGCCGTGGATAGAGATATCATGTCCGCTATGGACACCGCCGCGCTGGCGACGAAGGAGGGCGCAGAGTGCCTGGCCTTCGAAGCGGACGTGTCCGACGAAGCCACGCTCGCAAAGGCGGTGAGCTTCGCACGCCAGCAATGGGGACACATCGACATTTTGCACAACAATGTCGGAGTGAGCATTTCAGGAGGGGATGCGCCGCTCCTGGACCTTACCGAGGAAATTTTCGATCACGTCAATACCATCAATCTTCGCGGAACGATCATGGCCTGCAAACAGGTCATTCCCATCATGCGTGCGCAGCGTAGCGGGGTTATCATCAACATATCATCCATCGCAGCGTGGGTGGACTATCCTCTCGTTGTCTACAAAGCCACCAAGGCGGCCATGATCGCCTTTACACAGCAGCTTGCGTTGCAAAACGCCGCTTACGGCATTCGCGCCAACGTAATCTTGCCGGGACTGATGAATACCCCTATGGCAATAGAGGCTCGCGCGCATGCCACCGGCAAAACTCGCGAGGCGATTGCCGCGGAGCGCGACGCGAAGGTTCCGCTGCGCGCAAAGATGGGAACGGCATGGGATGTTGCCAATGCCGCGCTGTTTCTCGCCTCTGACGAAGCCAATTTCATCACTGGCGTGGCCTTGCCGGTCGATGGCGGGGCGCTGGTGCGGATCGGCTGATGAAGTTCACCTGGTCAGGAAGATTAATGCAGGCGGCAGATTTCCCTTTTTTGTCGCAAGCGATCAGCACGACGACGCGCTTCTTTGCACTGCGCCGTCCGGGTTAAGGAACTGCTGGCCCGACGCGGCATCCCATGCAATGCATTCATACCACCGCGCGCGACATGCGCGAGCCTCGAATTGAAATATCCGATGACGTGGCCGAGCCTCGCAACCGGCGGGCGGCAATCATTGGCCATAGGGACAGGATGAGGGTTCTGGAAAGATTGAAGGCGGGACGAATGCGCAGAATGCGGTGAAGGTGTCACACCAGAGCGAGTGCGGATCGAAGAAGCGGCAAGAAAATATGCAATCGGCAGCCCTGCACATGTGCAAAAAATCAAGCGCTCGGAGTAGCACCCGTGTCTCGTGAAGCCATTTAGAACAACCCGCCGACTTGTAATATGGTTAATCAGCCCAATCTAAAAAACTCGACCAATTCAATGAGCCTTTATGAAAAAGCCGCCCTCCATGGCAACCAGGTTTCAAGACAGCATCGCGAAAACCGAAGCGGTAGGCGGAACGTCGGAAGTCAAAATCATGTTCACTGATGAAAGCGGCTTTTCGTTTCAGGCCGTCACAGGCGATCCGAAGCCGATAGTCAATGGTGCCGGGGATTCACTGGCCCATGAATTCTCTGCCGGGGTTAATAAATACACCTTCCTCGCCGCCGGTGTGCAAATGGCATTTAAAGATGGGAGTTCCTGCAATATGAACTTTGGCAAGGCCATCGGCGCCGCGCCGGCGCGCTAGTCAGCTCAGTCTTTCCCCCTGTTGGTCTTAATTGTCGGGTAAGCTTAACTGGGCGCTACAAGGCAGGGTTGCCTCGTGAGCAAACGGCGCGGTTGGCGGTATGTCTAGCAGACAATCGCGGTCACCCTCTTAATAAGGAAACCGACACGACCGGCCAGCCAGATCGTCTCATGCCTCGGATTGCAATCTCCCTGCCGCGCGCGGCTGCGTGGCTTTCCCTCCTGACCTGCATGTCGATGGCACATGCCGGCGTATTCGTCGACGGCGATCGCGTGATGCTGCAGGTCGGACCGTACGTGTTCCATCGGCTCGACAACGATGGCCATAATCAATGGCCGCATCTTGTCGGCGTGGAATATGAATTGGGTTCGCACTGGCTCGGCGGCGCATCCTCATTTAGAAACTCGTACTACCAAAACGCTGTGTACGTCTATGCGGGCAGGCGCTGGTTCTTCGATCAAGTGAACCCAAACCTCTACTTAAAGATAACTGCAGGGGTGGTGTACGGGTACAAGGAGCCGTACGAGGACAGGCTGCCGGTGAACAATAACGGCTACGGGCTCGGAATCGCGCCGGCGCTCGGTTATCAGTTCGGGCGGGCAAACGCGCAGATCGTTTTTCTGGGTACCGCCGCGGTGAACTTCACGTTCGGCTACGATTTCTGGAACTGAATTTAATTCCGGCCCGTAACCGTCAACAGAGGAGCCGATGATGAAGCTGAATCGCCATGCGTTCCGTATCCGTCCCGGAATGCGCCAGGGCCTGCGAACGGAAGTGCCTATCCCGACGCGGCTTGTGTCCAATGAGGAATTTACGCCGCTGCCGCAGACCGC
>JANMYN010000033.1:0-2736 GCA_031382195.1 Betaproteobacteria bacterium | reverse complement strand
CCCAAAACGCCTGGATTGCAGACAGCGCGGCCAGCGCCGCGGTCTCCGTGCGCAGGATGCGCGGGCCGATCCGCACCGGCTTGAATCCACGCGACTGGGCGAGCTGCGCTTCTCCCGGTGACAAGCCGCCTTCGGGACCGACCAGTAGCGTCATGCGCGGCATCGGCGATAGCGACGTCAGCGGCACAGTCGCAGCGGGAGACAGCAGCAATCTCGCTTCGTCATCCGGCGCGGGCATTTCGACCTGCGCCAGCCAGTCGGGCAGACCCAGCAATGGCAAGACTTCCGGCACGCGATTGCGGCCGCATTGTTCGCACGCCGCGATCACCAGATTCTGCCAGTGCTCGGCGCGGCGTTGCGCGCGTTCATCCTTGAGTTTTACGACGCTGCGCTCGGTCGCAACGGGCTGGATTGCCGCCACGCCGAGTTCGACGGCTTTCTGCACGGTAATATCCATGCGATCGCCGCTGGACAGTCCCTGCACCAGCCGGATGTGCAGCGGGGATTCGCGCTCGACATCGAGATGTGCACCAGTCTTGACCGATACATCGCCTCTGTCTATGCGCGTAATGCGCGCCTCGAATTCGCCGCCCAGCCCGTCGAACAACACCACGGGCTCGCCCACGGCGAGCCGTAACACTCGCACCGCGTGATGGGCAGCGTCAGCGTGCAAGCGCACTTCCGAACCGTTGCCGAGCTTTCCCCGAAAATGGAAACGGGCCCCCGGCTTGGCGCTGAGTTTTCGATCTAAGTCTTTATCCATGCTAAGATTTTGCCATGCACAATCGGTACTGTCTGCGACTATATAAAAGGGCATCAAGCGTTTCTGCAGGGGTTTCTGCACCCAGCCTGGGAGCCTGACGAATGGGCGCTCAACCACCGGTGTGCAATTTCGGCTGGAAGGCGCGCGATTTCGATCTGCCCGCCACCGACGGCAACCGTTATACGCTTGAGAAAGCAAGCGGACCCAATGGCTTGCTGGTGATGTTCATCTGCAATCATTGCCCGTACGTAAAAGCCATACGCGACCTGTTCGAGGCCATGAAGGCAATTGCAGAAAGCGGCCGCGGGCCGACGCAACAGATAGCCAGCATGGGATGTTCGATCAAATGGAGGCGCTAGTGCGGCCCATCCGGGGCATGCAGGAGCAGGTCATCGCCTGTGTGCGGGAAGTCGCGGCAAAGGAAGTCATGCCGCGCTATCTGAAAGTGGCACACCAGCGCAAGTCCGACGGCAGTCTGTTTACCGAAGCGGACCTGGCCGCACAGGAAGCCTTGTCGCGCGTCCTGCCAAAAATTTATTCCGGGCCGATTGTGGCCGAGGAAATGACGCCCGAACAACAGGCGGAATATTGGCTGGCCGGTACCGAAGGGCTTTGGTGCGTGGATCCAATCGATGGCACGTCGAACTTCGTCAACGGACTGCCGTACTTTGCCGTTTCGGTGGCGCTGATGATCAACGGGCGCAGCGTGCTGGGCGTGGTCTACGATCCGATTGCGGATGAAGTCTTTTACGCTGAAAAGGACGGCGGGGCATTCCTCAACGGAGAACGCTTGCCGATCAAGGAGCATGTTCCGCATCTGCGCAATGCCATGGCGCAAGTCGATTTCAAGCGTCTTCCCGCTGGTCTCGCCCGTGAGCTGGTGGCTGAGCCCCCGTATTCGTCGCAGCGCAATTTTGGCGCCAGCACCCTGGAATGGTGCTATGTTGCCGCGGGTCGCTTCGACGTCTACCTGCATGGCGGTCAGAAACTGTGGGACTATGCCGCCGGTTCGCTGATCCTGGAAGAAGCCGGCGGATTCATGTGCACCCTGGACCAGGATGAATTCTGGTCGGACACGCTATGGAAGCGTTCGGTCATTGCCGCGCGCGAAACGCGGTTGTTCGACGTCTGGAAACGCTGGATTCGCGCCCGTCAGTAGTCCCGCCGTGATGTGCGATCGACCGAACCCGGTCGCACTGCGCCGTCAGGCCTTTTCTTGACCGACATTCGCGATGCCGGTATCTTGCAAAGTTTTCGCGGCACAATCTCAACTAGCTGTTTTTTTTTGGGTGTTTCCATGGAACTGACTGCCGGCGTTACCACGGAGCTGTCCGGTGCCGAAATCACGATGCGATGTCTTCAGGAAGAAGGCGTCGAAATCATGTTCGGGTATCCGGGTGGCGCGGTCCTGCCCCTTTACGACGAAATCTTCAAGCAGGACAAGGTAAAGCACATCCTGGCGCGCCACGAGCAGGCGGCGGTGCACGCAGCCGACGCCTATGCGCGCTCCACCGAGCGGGTTGGTGTTGTGCTGGTGACGTCCGGACCGGGCGTTACCAACGCAGTCACCGGGATCGCGACCGCGTACATGGATTCCATCCCGGTGGTCATAATCAGTGGGCAAGTGCCGACCCACGCGATCGGTCAGGACGCATTCCAGGAAGTCGACGCCGTGGGCGTGACGCGGCCCTGCGTCAAGCACAATTTCCTGGTCAAGGACATCAAGGATCTCGCGGTCACGATGAAGAAGGCGTTCTACCTCGCCGCGACCGGCCGTCCCGGCCCGGTGCTGGTGGATATCCCCAAGGACGTGCAGACCGCAAGGACCAACTTCTTCTATCCGCAGTCGGTGTCGATGCGCTCGTACAACCCGGTAGTCAAGGGACACAGCGGCCAGATCAAAAAAGCGCGGCAACTGCTGCTTGATGCGAAGCGCCCGATGGTTTACACCGGCGGCGGCGTCGTGCTCGGCA
>JANMYN010000606.1:0-8781 GCA_031382195.1 Betaproteobacteria bacterium | reverse complement strand
TCCGCTTATAATAGGGGGGACGCCGCTCGCCGTCACGAAATGCCTGACGGGACATAACGCTGCCCGTTCCACCCATAATGATCACCACTGTCCATTCACCCGCGGCCGACGATCTGGAGGCCCTGGTCGACGCCCGCCACCACGATCCGTTCAGCGTGCTCGGACTTCACCGCGCCGGGGAAGACTGGTCGCTGCGCGTCTTCCGCCCTTATGCCGCCGGAGTTTCGGTGCGCACCATGTCAGGTTTCGTGGCGATGAAACGAGTGCATCGCCAGGGCATATTTGCGTGGCAGGGTGCTGCTCGGCCGCCCCACCCTATCGTATTGCGCATAACCGAATCGGGTCAGGAATTCGAGACCCACGATCCCTATACATTTGTGCCGACCATCGGTGCGGACGATTTGTATCTGTTCAACGAGGGCCGCCTCGAACAGGCCTATCGCGTGCTCGGCAGCCGGTTGGAGCAACGCGATGGCGTCGGAGGCGTGCGTTTCGCCTGCTGGGCGCCGAACGCGGCGAGGGTCAGCGTAGTCGGTGAATTCAATCGTTGGGACGGGCGCTCGCACCCGATGTCCGTGCACGGTTTGAGCGGCGTATGGGAGTTGTTCATTCCCGGCCTCGATGCCGGGATGCTCTACAAGTACGAAATCCGCAATCGTGCAGCCGGCGAGGTCTTCGTAAAGACCGATCCCTATGCGCGTTCGCACGAACTGCGTCCGGGCAGCGCCGCGCAGGTTGTAGCCGAGGATTACGAATGGCGCGACGGCGCATGGATGAGCGCCCGCTGCCGCTGGGACTGGCTGCACGCCCCGATCAATATCTACGAAGTGCACGCCGGTTCGTGGCGGCGGCATCCCGACGGTCGCTTTTACACCTACGCGGAACTTGCACAAAGCCTGATCCCGTACGTCGTCGACATGGGATACACGCATATCGAACTGTTGCCGGTATCCGAACACCCCCTGGACGAATCGTGGGGCTACCAGACCACCGGATATTTTGCAGTGACGAGCCGCTTCGGTGCACCGGACGCGTTCAAAGCCTTCGTCGATGCCTGCCACCAGGCCGGCATCGGCGTGCTCCTCGACTGGGTACCCGCGCATTTCCCGACCGACGCGTTTTCTCTCGCGCGCTTTGACGGCACCGCGCTTTACGAACACGAGGATCCCCGCCTGGGTTTTCACCAGGATTGGGGCACGCACATTTTCAACTACGGCCGCAAGGAGGTTAAAAGCTTCCTGCTGTCAAGCGCCCACTATTGGCTGGCGGAATGCCACGTCGACGGATTGCGCGTCGACGCGGTGGCTTCCATGCTCTACCTCGATTATTCGCGCAAAGCCGGGGAGTGGATTCCCAACAAGTACGGCGGGCGGGAAAATCTGGAGGCGATCGAATTCCTGCGCGAGTTGAACGTCATGGTGCATCGCGATTTTCCCGGCGCGCTGAGCTGCGCCGAAGAATCCACCTCCTGGCCAATGGTCTCGCGTCCGGTGCATCTCGGCGGCCTCGGATTCTCAATGAAGTGGAACATGGGCTGGATGAACGACACGCTGTCGTACATCGGCAACGATCCCGTACACCGCCGCTATCACCATAACCAACTCACATTTGGCCAGATTTATGCCTACAGTGAGAATTTCCTGCTGCCGCTGTCGCATGACGAAGTGGTGCACGGCAAGGCGTCGCTGCTTGGCAAGATGCCAGGGGACACCTGGCAGAAATTCGCCAACGTAAGATTGCTGCTCACCTACCAGTTCGCCGGTTCGGGCAAGAAACTCAATTTCATGGGTAACGAGTTCGCCCAGGGACGCGAATGGCGCTCCGGCGGGGAACTCGACTGGGGGCTACTCGGCATCGATTGGCATCGCGGCGTGCAGACCATGGTGCGCGATCTCAACCGCCTTTACCGCGACGAGCCGTCGTTGCATGAACTGGACTTCGATCAGGAAGGTTTCCGCTGGATCGATTGCAACGACGCCGACCAGTCGATTCTGTGTTTCGAGCGTCGCGCGCGTGACGGATCGTCCATCGTGGCGGCGCTCAATTTCACCCCCGTGCCCAGGCACGGCTATCGAGTCGGGCTGCCGAAGCCCGGTGCGTGGCGGGAAGTATTCAACAGCGACTCGATTTTCTACGCCGGCTCCAACACCGGCAACGCCGGCATCATTGCCTCGCAGCCTGTTCCGTGGATGGGCCAAAATCAATCAGCCGCCATCATATTGCCGCCGCTCGGCGCATTGATCCTTCGTAACGAAGGATCAGAGCCGTGACTGTCGAAGCAATCGTAACTGCCGTGACGTCGTCCATGTCGGGTGTTAGGCGTCAGGACAGCAGTTGCGGCGTGACCGGAAGGTTAGCCTGCGGTGAAATGCCAGGTGCGCATTTTCACGGTGCACGCGGCCCACGAATGGTGAAAGACGCGGTAACGAACTAACCAAAATGGCCGTAACGGAAAAACTCAAGGTACTCTTCTCGACGTCCGAAGTCGCGCCACTCGTCAAGACCGGCGGACTGGCCGATGTCAGCGCCGCGCTGCCGGTGGCCCTGAGCGCGCTCGGAGTGGATATTCGGGTGCTCGTGCCGGGCTATCCGCAGGTCATGGAAGCGCTCAAGACCAGGAGCCGCGCCGCGACATTGCCGGGATTGCCCGGGCTTCCTGCCGCGAATTTGATCGCTTCAAAGCTTCCTTCGGGATTGCCTTTGCTTGTAGTTGAATGTTCGATCTACGATCGCGGCGGTGGCCCGTATCAGGACAGCGCCGGCGGTGACTGGCCGGACAACGATCTGCGTTTCGGTCTGCTGTCCTACGTGGGCGCGCTGCTGTCGACCCCGGTCTCGCCGTTTTCTTCCTGGCGGCCAGATATCGTTCACTGCAATGATTGGCAGACCGGGCTCACGCCGGTCTATCTGAACTATATGCATGGCCCACGCGCGCGCGCCGTCATGACCATTCACAATCTTGCGTTCCAGGGCATATTCCCGCCGCAGACGGCGAACCGGCTGGGGTTGCCGCCACAGGCGTTCGCGATCGACGGCGTCGAATACTACGGCAACATGTCCTTCCTGAAAGGCGGGCTGCAGTTCGCCGATCGCATCACGACGGTGAGCCCGAGCTATGCCGAGGAGATCCAGAGCGAACCACTGGGAATGGGTTTGCAGGGTTTGCTCACGCAACGCAAAAGCGTACTGACAGGAATTCTCAATGGCATCGATGTCGATGCATGGGATCCGGAATCGGATCCTTACATCGAGCGTTATTACAACGCATCGCGACTGGTGGCGAAGCAGGATAACAAGCGCGCGCTACAGCAGCGCATGGGTTTGCAAGACGCACCGGAGGTCGTGCTGATCGGCGCGGTGAGCCGCCTGACGGATCAGAAAGGCCTCGACGTGCTGGCTGACATCGCGGATGAACTCGTGAAGCTGCCAGCCCAGCTTGTCATCCTCGGTTCTGGCGATCCGGCGCTGCAGCGACGCTTTCAGGCGCTTGCGCAGCGTCACGCCGGTAAGATTGCCGTGCGGATCGGATTTGATGAAAGCCTGTCTCACCAGATCGAAGCCGGTGCCGATCTGTTCGCGATGCCCTCGCGATTCGAGCCCTGCGGACTGAACCAGATGTACAGTCAGCGCTACGGGACGCCGCCGCTGGTGCACGGCACCGGCGGGTTGCGCGATTCGGTGGTCGATTGCACGCCGGCAACGTTGAAAAATCACACGGCCACCGGATACGTATTCACGCCGCTCGACGCGCCTACGCTGCTGGAAAACTGTCGCCGGGCCGCCGCTGATTATGCCGACCCGAGAATCTGGCGGCAGTTGCAGAAAAACGGCATGAAACGGGATTTCAGCTGGCAGGCCCGGGCGCAGCAATACCTCGACTTGTACCGCGCCCTGCCCGTTGGCTAGGCAAGGGTGCACTGGAGTAAGATATTTAACCTTGGCCGATCAGCCCTTCCCGGGCTGGCGGCGCCAAAAACAGGTTTGCATGGAGGACGCTCAAATGATCGGTGATCGCATCGAAGTAAATATGGCCGGCGGACTGGATATCGCCCTGCCGAGGATGGTGCATGTGCGCCAGAAGTTCCAGACAAAGAAACTCGACAGCGTTACCAAGACGGTGGCCGAGCAATTCAAGCGTGCCGAAGTGCGCACCCGGATCAAGCCGGGCATGACCATCGCCGTTGGTTGTGGCTCGCGCGGCATCAATAACATAGGCGAATGCGCCAAAGCCGTGGTCGCTGAGCTCAAGGCGCTCGGTGCCAAACCTTTCATTTTTCCGGCGATGGGCAGCCACGGTGGCGCGACCGCCGAGGGTCAGCGTGAAGTGTTGGAAAGCTATGGCATCACCGAGAACTATGTCGGCTGTCCGGTCAAGTCCAGCATGGACGTCGTGGAATTGGGCAAGCTCGATGACGGCATGCCGGTCTATATGGACAAACATGCCTCGGAAGCCGACGCCATCGTCATCATCCCGCGTGTCAAGCCGCATACCAACTTCCGCGCGCCGATTGAATCCGGCATTGTCAAGATGCTGACGATCGGCATGGGCAAGATCATCGGCGCCACCACGCTGCACACCTACGGCATGGATATGTTCGGCGAGTTGTTGCCCAAGACAGCGAAACTCATCCTCGCCAGGAAGAACATTCTGTTCGGCGTGGCCATGGTAGAGAACGCCGCGGACGAGACCGCGATCATCGAGATTGTCCCGTCCGAGCAGATATTCGAACGCGAACCCGTGTTGCTGGCCAAGGCCAAGGAACTGATGCCGCGCCTGCAGTTCGACGAAATCGACGTACTGGTGGTGGAAAAAATCGGCAAGAACATTTCCGGTTCCGGCATGGATCCCAATATCACCGGCCGAAACTGCCGCTTCATCGAATGGAACATGAAGCCATTCGTCAAGAAAATCGCAGTGCTTGGCCTGACGCCGGAAACTCACGGTAACGCCTGCGGCATCGGCGGTGCGGACGTGACGACCATGAAGCTGTACAAGGAACTCGATGTCGCCAAGACCTACGCCAACATCATTACTTCAACCTATCTGGACGGCGGCGCGATCCCGATCATCATGAATACCGACGAGGATGCGATCCGTCTTGCCGTGAAGACCGTGGTCAGAGTCAAGCCGCAGGATACCAAGATCGTGCGTATCGCCACCACGCTCGATATCATGGACCTCCACGTATCCGAGCCGATGCTGCCGATGATCAAGGCAAATCCTTCGCTGTTCGAAATTGTCGGCAGCCCCGAGGCATTCAAGTTCGACGCCAAGGGCAATCTTTACCCGATGTTGGGCAAACAGCGGGAGCACGCGGCGGCCTAGTCGCTGCAAACTGCGCGCTATCTGGGTATGCACAACCATCACGACGCGGTCGGAGGCGTGGCAGGCGATATGTTCATCGCCGCCATGCTCGACACGTTCCCCGATTTGCGCGACGGCATGCTGGCGGCGATTCGCGCCGCGGGCCTGCCGGCGGACGTTCACGTCGGCTTTGCCGAACATCAGGATCACGCCCTCACCGGCCTGCGGTTTCGGGTCATCGAGCCGCGCGCGGCGGAACTGCTGGTTGCCGCACACCATCACCCGCATACGCCGTTTGCCAACATCCGTGCCCACCTGGAGGCTTGCGCGTTGGCGCCGGCGGTACGCGCTCGCGCGATCGGAATTTTCAGCGCACTGGCCGAGGCCGAGGCGAAGGTTCACGGCAAAACGCTCGATACCGTCAGCTTCCACGAACTCGGCGAATGGGATTCGATTGCCGACATCGTCGGCGCGGCGTATCTGATCGATACGCTGGCACTGAAGGATGCGGTGGCAACCACGTGGTCGGTGAGTAGCCTGCCGCTGGGCCGTGGCAGGGCCAAAACCGCGCACGGCATGCTGCCCATTCCGACGCCCGCTACCGTGCTGTTGCTCGAGGGATTCGAATTTGCGGATGACGGTCTTGAGGGCGAACGTGTCACGCCGACGGGAGCCGCAATCCTGCGGCATCTGGGTTGCACGCAGGCGGCTTCGCGGCGTTCGCGCCGGCTGCTGCGCACCGGGATCGGTTTCGGCACCCGAACTTTCCCCGGCATCAGCAACGTCCTGCGCGTGTTGGCTTTCGAGGAAGCCCCGCAGCATCGCAGCAGCGACGAAGTCGTACAAATACAATTCGAGGTGGACGATCAGTCGCCGGAGGACCTCGCGATTGCGCTCGACAAGCTGCGCTCTCATCCGTCGGTTCTGGATGTATTGCAGACACCCGCGTTCGGCAAAAAAGGCAGGATGACCCTGCATATCCAGGTACTCGCCGAGGTCGCGGACATGGAAGGGGTATTCGATGCGTGCTTCAGCGAAACGACGACTCTCGGCTTGCGCTTCCAGGTCGTCCAGCGCCGCAAACTCGCGCGCGCCAGCGCCACGGTCGAGGCTGGCGGCCGGCAGATGCGGGTAAAGGTCGCGGATCGTCCGGGCAGGAAGACCGCGAAAGTGGAGGCCGACGATCTGTTGAATGTGATCGGCGGCCGCGCCGAACGCGAACGCCTCCAGCGCGAAGCCGAACAAGTGGTATTGGGTAAGGATCGCAAGTGATTAGCGTCGAGCGCGTTCTGGCCAAGCTGGAAAGTGTCCTGCGTGACATTGGGCCGGTTGCCGTTGCGGTCAGCGGGGGCGTAGACAGCCTGACGCTGGCAACATTCGCGCATCGCACTTTGCGCGGTGAAGTCGAAATGTTCCATGCGGTATCTCCCGCCGTGCCGCAAGAGGCCACTGATCGCGTGCGTGCGCTTGCCGCGCACGAAGGCTGGAAGCTATCAGTGGTTGACGCGGGCGAGTTCAGCGATGCGAACTATCGCAGCAATCCGGTGAACCGCTGCTTTTACTGCAAGACCAATCTGTATGGCGCACTGGTGCCGCATACTACGGCGCAAATCGTTGCCGGCACGAACTTGGACGATCTCGGTGAATATCGCCCGGGACTGGACGCGGCAAAGAACCACGGCGTGCGCCATCCGTTTGTCGAGGCCGGCATCGACAAGGAAACAGTGCGTGCGATAGCCCGCCATCTCGATCTCGGCAACGTTGCAGACCTGCCGTCGGCGCCTTGTCTGTCGAGCCGCATTGAAACCGGTATCGCGATCGATCCGCATATGCTCAAGCTTGTGCATGCGGCGGAACGCATGGTGTCGACATCACTTGCCCCGCGTACTGTGCGCTGCCGTGTACGCGCCAAAGGCGTGGTGATAGAGCTCGACGAACAGACGCTTGCGGCGCTGGATTCGGCGGCGCGCGTTGCGATTCACGGCGAAGTCGGCACCCTGTTTCGAGACGGCGGATTTGATTACCCGGTCTCGCTGGCGCCTTATCGCACCGGCAGCGCGTTCCTGGTTCGCCTGCAGCGCGACGCTGCTTAAACAAGTCAAGGGCATCGACACGGAGGCCACAGAGGAAAGACAAGAGAGAAACGGAGAAGCGCGAGATAAAAGGCAAGGCTGCGGATGAGAAGAAGTGTTGGCATACCGGCGGCATTTGCGGTCGCCAACGTTGCATCGTCGATATTGTTCTTCTCAGAATTTTCTCTCTTTTCTCTCCGTGCACTCTGTGTCAAGAATTTAGAATTGGAATGAGATGACATTGCATAAAGACGTGATGCTGGATTTTGCGCGCGATGCCCGCACCGGGCTGGAGGAAGCGGTCCTGTGCGCGTCGAAGTCGATTGCCCATCTGTCGGTAATCCTCGATCAAGTGCAGGAAAAAGGCCGGCACATGCTGCTTACGCGCCTGCAGCCTGGGCAGTTCGCGGGACTTTCGCAAAGCCATCGCGGGGCCATCGATTACGATCCCCACTCGCTCACGGGTTATTTCGGCGGCGCGCATGATTTGCGCACCGAAACACGTATTGCGGTGGTCGCCGCCGGAACTTCGGATACTCCGGTCAGCCGTGAAGCCGCGCGCACGCTGCGTTTCTACGGCGAGCCCGCCGCCGAGATCAGCGATGTGGGTGTTGCCGGGCTCTGGCGTTTGCTGGAGCGCATCGAGGAAATTCGCAGAATGAAAGTCGTCATCGCGGTCGCCGGCATGGACGCGGCGCTCCCCACCGTGATCGGCGGCCTGGTTTCCAATGTCGTGATCGGGGTGCCGACCTCGGTGGGCTATGGCGTGGCGAGCGGCGGACAAACCGCATTGAACGCGATGCTGGCGAGTTGCTCGCCGGGGCTGACGGTGACCAACATAGACAACGGTTACGGTGCCGCGTGTGCGGCGTTGCGTATTCTGCGCGCGACCTGATCCGGCGCTGGAACAAAAAAAGCCCGGCTGCTGAAGTCGGGCTTTTTGCTTTTTGGACTTCTTACTTCAGGTCGCCCTTGACCGCATCGATCGCAGCCTGCGCGCACATTCCGTCCTGTTCAGCAGTCGCACCCGAGACGCCGATTGCGCCAACCTGTTTGCCATCGGCAGTCAGGATCGGCAACCCGCCTTCGAAAGTCACGATGCCCGGTACAAACGCGATGCCGGGAATCTTTGTGGTGATTTCGCCAATCTGCTTGGTCGAGACCGGGAAACCGGCCGACGTGCCTGCCTTGAGCTGGGCGATCTCGATGCTCTTCAGGAAAGCATCGTCCTCGCGCAGGAAAAACTTGAGGTTGCCGCCGTTGTCGACGATGGCAATGTTCATTTTCCAGCCTTCCTGCTTGGCCTTTGCTTCGCACGCGGCCGCCATTTTCTTGGCGACGTCAAGAGACAGAACCGGACGTTGCTCCAGCGCCAGGGCAGATCCGGCCAGCGCGGTGAACAGC
>JANMYN010000563.1:0-2969 GCA_031382195.1 Betaproteobacteria bacterium | reverse complement strand
ATAAGTTTTCATTACATGTTGCATCATCGTGCCCACCAGGTCGTATTTCCCCGGCTCCAAAAAGCACACGGCGGCAAAAAGCCGCCGTGCGTGCCATTGATAATGTAGGGGTTTTCAGGTGCTATATTTATCCGAATCGGTGCACGGATGCAAGCGCTTTACCGGTGATTTCCCGTTGGGTGGACAGCATTTCCGCTGCGGTATCGGGCCAATTGGATGCCTATGTATGCCCTGAATTTTGAGTCGTGACTTGATGGAGGCGAGAGCAATCGACCCCGGTAGAATCCTGAGCGCGCGACTGCTCCGGAGCCACTTCAGGCGCCATTTAGGCACCGTGAAAATCCGCAGCTGTAGCATTTGAAAATTTTGCCCTCGAGGGCGAGGTTCATATTAGTAATCAGGAGTCGATATAGAGACTTGTCCTATGAGAAACAGATTTGGTGCACTGCAAAATATGCTAGGATGCAAGTGAGTTTAGGATCACAAAAATGTCGGGCCCGCCCATCGTAGAAATCATCATCGTCGGCATTACCTCGGCCGGAGAAACATTCAGACCCAGCGACTGGGCAGAACGGCTCTGCGGGTGTATGTCCCTTTTCGGTGAAGATCAGCGCATCAGCTATTCACCTTACTTGAAGCCGATCATCGCGTCGGGCATCAGGTGCGTCGTCGTAGACCGCCGGCTCGAGCAAATGAGCCCCGACGCATTCAAATTTCTCATGGCATTCTGCAGTGACAACGAGTTGCAGCTCAGGGAAGGCCGGCTCGAAATCCGACAGTCGGTGCTGGTTCGGAACGGCGTTAGAGTGGCGTGACCCTATTCGTACAGGAATCCGGAAAGCAAAAGGCCCGCATTTGCGGGCCTTTGTATTTTCCAAGGCTCCCGGGTCAGGACATGGCCTTGATGGCTGCCGCCAACCGACTTTTTTGCCGAGAAACGGTGTTCTTATGCACGATGCGCTTATCCGCAATTGAGTCGATCCTGCTTTGCGAGACTTGAAACTGCGCCTGGGCGGCCTTCTTGTCTCCAGCGGCGATCGCTTTTTTCACGTTCTTGATTGCAGAGCGCAATTCGGTGCGCTGGCCGACGTTATGGGCGCGGCGGTGTTCTGCCTGACGGGCGCGTTTCTTGGCGGAGGCTATATTTGCCATTAGGTTTTCCTTGAACCGGGGGCTACGGAAAAGGGCGCTATGGTACTGTCCCGGCAGGGAGTTTGCAACCCGCTAAAGCGGGTTCCTGCCGGAAAGCCCGGCGCCCTTTAGCGAGGCCGCCTGTTCCAGTCGGCCGGGCTCGTGGTATCGCTCGGTTACAATCCGGCGCATTCCAGCTTCGACATCACACGATAATGAATTTGCTCAAGGCTCTGGCGACCATTAGCAGCATGACGTTGGTGTCGCGGATTCTGGGATTCGTGCGCGACGCCGTGATCGCCCGGATGTTTGGGGCCGGCCTGTATACGGATGCCTTTTTCGTTGCGTTCCGGCTTCCCAACCTGCTGCGGCGACTCTTCGCCGAAGGGGCGTTCGCCCAGGCCTTCGTCCCGATACTCGGCGAATACCGTAATACGCGCACGCTGGAGGAAACGCGTTCTCTCGTCGACCACGTTGCGACTTTGCTGGGCCTGATCCTGATTGTCGTTTCTGTTGTGGGGATGATCGCCGCGCCCCTGATCATTTACATCACCGCGCCAGGGTTTGTGGCTGCCCCAGACAAGTTTGCGGTGACCGTGCAGTTGTTGCGCATTACCTTTCCCTACATTTTCTTCATCTCACTGACTTCCCTTGCGGGCGGGATCCTCAATACCTGGAGCCGTTTTTCGGTGCCGGCGTTTACGCCGACCCTTCTGAATGTCTCATTCATCCTGTTTGCGCTGTGGTTGGCGCCGTACTTCGACCCCCCCGTACTGGCACTGGCCTGGGCAGTGATTGCCGGCGGTGTGCTGCAACTGGCTTTCCAGGTTCCTTCCCTGTCCAGAATCGGCATGCTGCCGCGATTGCGTCTGGAATGGAAAGATCCGGGAGTGTGGCGGATCCTGAAACTCATGGGTCCCGCGGTTTTCGGTGTTTCCATTGGCCAGATAAGCCTAGTCATCAACACCATCTTTGCTTCCTTCCTGGTAACTGGCAGTGTCTCCTGGCTTTACTACGCCGATCGTTTGATGGAATTTCCAACCGGGCTGCTCGGCGTCGCTCTGGGCACGATCCTGTTGCCCAGCCTGACAAGAAGTTTCGCCGACAAGACCAGCGAAGAGTATTCAAAACTCCTGGACTGGGGACTTAGGCTGACTTTCATGCTGGCGTTGCCGTGCGCGCTGGCGCTGGCTCTGCTCGCCGTGCCGCTGATTGCTACGTTGTTTCATCACGGTGCATTCAGTGTGCAAGACGTGATGATGACGCGCAATGCACTCATGGCCTACAGCATAGGTTTGCTGGGATTAATTCTGGTCAAGGTCCTTGCGCCTGGTTTTTATGCGAGGCAGAACATTCGCACACCCGTAAAGGTCGCGCTGATTACGCTTGTGGCTACCCAGTTGATGAATGTCGCCTTCATCTGGCAGTTGCAGCATGCCGGTCTGGCTTTGGCTATATCGCTGGGGGCATGTCTAAACGCAGGATTGCTCTACTACAAGCTGCGCCGTCACAATATCTTTCGGCCTCAGCCCGGCTGGATAGTCTTCCTCGCCAAGCTCGCATTGGCATTACTGGCCATGAGCGCCGCTCTGTGGTGGGCCATGGGGGAGGACGCAGCATGGCTGCATGCAGCGGCCTGGTGGCGGATCGGCCGGCTTTCGATGCTCGTGGCGCTTGGTGTCGCGATTTATTTCGGTAGCCTGTGGCTGCTGGGTTTCCGCCCGCGTCAATTCGCTAAGCGGTCTGTTTAAGCTTTCGTTTTGTGCCTGCGCGCAATAGCGTGGACCGGTCGGACGTGGCTGCGGCGTGAAATACTTGTATAGATCCCCGCATGCTGC
>JANMYN010000537.1:0-7919 GCA_031382195.1 Betaproteobacteria bacterium | reverse complement strand
CGCGTCAGGGTTTACGGCGGTTTTCAGCATCGAGTGCCATCAATTCCTTGAGGCGCGCTTCGACGCTGGATTTTTGGTAGAAATCGCCATCTCCGGCTTTTTGCGCGATCTGCAGCTGTTCGATCGCGGCTGGGAAATTGCCGCGCAGTGCATAGACTTCCGCGACAGCACGATGCTGCAACAACCGCTTGCCCATCACTGTATACGCTCGCGCCTGAAATTCATAAATTTGCGGGTCCCCGCCGCGGCCGTCCAGCCTGCCGTTAAGGAACTGCACCACCTCGGCAGCTTTGTTCGCGGTAATCAGCGCATCGGCGTAGCCGTAGATTAGCGCCCGGCGATTTGGATTGACTCTTAGAGCCTCCCGGTACGAGGCAAGCCCCTTCTCGATCTCCCCGACCGCGATCAGGGTTTGCGCGGCCAGCGCATCCATCATCGGACTTTTTGCCTTCAAACCCTGCAGCACCGCCATTTCCTTGCGCGCACGGGCCTTATCCCCCGCGCGCAGCAGGGCCACCACCAGTCCGTAGCGAGTCGCGGCCTCGGTACCGAACTTGTGCTCTGCGATCATTCTGTCGAAATTCGCCACCGCAGCGCGGGCATTTCCGTCGTCAGCCGATAGTCGGGCACGGACCAACTGGAATTCCAGGCTATCGGGAACCTGGCGGAACGGAACATCCTGGATACGACCTTGAATATCTGCAATGCGCTCGAATGTCAGTGGGTGGGTGCGAAGATAGGATGGTGCGCCCGTTTCGTATACCCGCGTAGCCTTCTGCAGACGTTCGAAGAAGGTCGGCATCGCGTGCACGTCGAAGCCGGATTTCTCCATTATCTGTAGGCCGATCCGGTCAGCCTCGCGTTCGTGCTCACGCGTAAAATTGAGTTGTGACTGGATCGCTCCCGCCTGGGCGGCGGCAATGGCCGCTGCGGAAACCTGGGTATTGGAGCGGGCCGCGAGAATTGCCACAGCAAGCGCCGCCATCGTGGCAAGGCCAACGCGTTGTTGTGCAGCTATCAGGCGCGCAATGTGGCGCTGGGTGACGTGTGCGATCTCATGCGACAAGACGCTTGCAAGTTCCGATTCGCTCTGTGCCGATAACAGCAATCCGGAATGCACGCCGACGAAACCGCCAGGTAATGCGAAGGCATTGATGCTGCTGTCGGCAATTGCGAAGAACTCGAAAGGCCCGGCGGGATCCGGACTGTTTGCCACCAGCCGATAGCCCAGCGTATTGAGGTAGTCGGTTACTTCGGGATTGTCGAGGTAAGCAGGATTCGATCGAATCTGCGCCATGATTCCCTCGCCGAGCTTACGCTCCTGGACTGGCGACAGCGCGCTTTGCGAAACGTCTCCAAGGTCTGGCAATTCGTCGGCCAGCGCAATGTTAGAGACCAGGAACGCGACCACCAGTGTCTGAAATTTCATGATGCTATGATAACGCCACAATCAGACTAGTTCCGCGGGCCCGGTGCGGCCCGCTCACAAATTTCAAGGCTGCGGATGGGCGAATTTACGCATTTCAATGGCGCCGGCCAGGCGCACATGGTCGACGTGGCTGTAAAGCAGGATACTCATCGGGTCGCCATCGCGGCCGGTAGAATTATCATGCGTCCCGAAACGCTGCAAAAGATCCGGCAGGGTAGCGCCAGCAAGGGAGACGTGCTGGGTATCGCACGCGTGGCGGCGATCCAGGGTGCGAAGCGGACCTCCGATCTCATTCCGCTTTGTCATCCCGTTTCTTTGACCAGCGTAAACATCGAATTCAAGATACTTGTTGAAGACAATGCCGTGGAATGCTCGGCACAAGCCGAAACTGTTGGCCGCACCGGCGTAGAAATGGAAGCCCTCACTGCAGTCAGCGTCGCGTTGCTCACCGTTTATGACATGTGCAAGGCGGTGGACCGGGGCATGCGCATCGAGGGCGTGCGCCTGATGGAAAAACGTGGAGGCAAATCGGGCCCGTGGCGGGCAGACTCGGCAGCCTGACCTGGCTTGAACCGAACAGCGCACGCGCGGTCTGACACCATAGCGCGGATTACCGATGAATTTCACTGCCCCACTTGAATTCGTGATTTTGGCCGCAGCCCTTGGAAGCACCATTCCTGCCTGGGCGGATGAGGCGCAGAGGGTAGCCGCGGGGGCGCGGCTGGCCCAGGAAGTGTCCAAAGGTAACTGCCTCGCCTGTCACGCGATACCGGGCGATGCCACGGCTGTCACCTCAGCCAACATCGGCCCGCCGCTGATCGCGATTCGGGCGCGCTTTGCCGACCCGGAACAGCTGCGCCGCCAGATATGGGACGCCGGCCGGATCAATCCCGATACGGTCATGCCGCCGTTCGGGAAGCATGAAATTCTGACGACGGACGAAATTGAATTGATCGTCGATTATCTTTACACGCTTTAAGCGACCTCGGTACTGAGTCCTTAATGCCTTGAATACGCCGTTATATGGAGAATATTGTTGCGAAGAAAATTTCTGTGCGCCCTGGCGATCAGCAGCGCTTATGTCGGCAGCTTTGCCGCAGGATGGCTGCGCCCTGTCCAGTTGCTGGCTGCGGAGTGGAATAAAGCGGCATTCGATGCCAAAGTGCTGGCCGATGCACTCAAGCGCATCGGTGCGACCTCGGTAGCCGAATCGGACCAGATTCAGTTGAAAGCCCCGGAGATCGCAGAGAATGGCGCGATCGTCCCGGTGGAAATCACCAGCCTGATCCCCGGTACGCAAACGATCTATATCGTGGCGGACAAAAATCCCCAGCCGCTGGTCGCCATTTTCGACGTCGCCAGCCCAATGGAGCCCTTCATATCCACGCGAATCAAGATGGGCGAATCGTCCAAGGTCAGGGCACTGGTCAAGGCCGATGGCAAGTTCTACGTCACCACCCAGGAGGTCAAGGTGACCATAGGCGGCTGTGGTGGTTGAAGCGAACAGGAATTGAAGGAAAAACCACAGATGGCTGACGCAATGAAAATCCGCACCCGACTTCAGGGTGATGTAGCCGATGTAAAAGTATTGATGTTCCATCCGATGGAGACCGGGCTGCGCAAAGATCCCATTACCGGCGACTTGATACCGCTGCATTTCATCCAGCACGTGATCGCCGCACACAACGGTAAGACTGTCCTCGACGCGCAGTGGAGCCGGGCCATATCCAAGAATCCTTTCGTGAATTTTCGGATTCGTGGCGCCAAGCCGGGCGACAAGGTGACCGTGAGCTGGGAAGACAACCGGGGCGAAAGGGCGAGCATCGAGTCGACGCTCGATTGATTCCATTGCGACCAGTAAAAGCCCTTACAAGCATCTTGATGGCCGGCCTAACGCTGACATGTGCGGCCGGATCATCCGTTGCATCGCCCGAGCAGGATCGCGCTGCATTTATCGCGCTTTATCAGGGGAAATTTCCGACCGTTGCGCTGGAAAACTACGTGAATGGTGCTTTGATGCTCTCCGGGGATGCCCAGGCACAGTTCGACAGCATCATGGAATTCCCTCCCTTCCAGGACGACATCGACAAAGGCAGGCGTTTGTGGGAAACGCCATTCCGCAATGGCAAGACTTTCGCAAGCTGTTTTGCCCACGGCGGCCGCAACGTCGCCGGCGACTACCCCTACTACGATTCAGTCGGCGACAAGGTTGTCACGTTCGAAATGCAGATCAATCGCTGCCTGCGCGCCAATGACGAAGCGGATTTCAAATACAGCGACAAAGCAACAATGGGGATCGTCACGGCCTATGCGCGCATGCTCTCCGACGGCATGCGCGTCGCCGTGCGCGTCGAAGGGGCGGGGGCACTTTCAAAATATGAGCAAGGCAAGAAGCTTTATTTCACTCGCATTGGGCAATACAATTTCGCCTGTGCGTCATGCCACATGGCCAACGCGGGAAAGATACTACGCACCGAGATTCTCTCTCCAGCCGTCGGCCAGACCACGCATTGGCCGGTATTCCGCGGCGGCGACAATTTGAACACGCTGCACATGCGCTACCGGCGTTGCATGGAGCAGATGCGCGCTGCGCCGTTTCCGGCGGGCAGCGAGGAACTCAATAATCTCGAGTACTTCCAGAGTTATCTCAGCAACGGTTTGCCGATGCGCGCATCGGTTTATCGCAAGTAATCACCCGCGCGCTGTTCAATAGAATCCCGATTTTCCAGACAGATGCACCGCCGTGAATTTCTGCAGGCACTGGCGCTTGCCTCGATTTCCGGGAGCCTGACTGCACCCGCACTCGCCGGCAATTCCTCGCCGCTATATCGTCTACAGGAGCGCAGGGGGGTTGCCAGCCTGATTCATCTCACCGATTGCCATGCGCAGTTGCTGCCGGTTCATCATCGCGAGCCCGGTATCAATATCGGTGTCGGCAAGTCGGCAGGCAGGCCTGCGCATCTGACCGGTGAGGCATTGCTGCGACACTACGGACTTCGACGCGGATCGAGGCTGGCACACGCTTTTACGCATCTCGATTTCGAGGAGCTGGCAAGACGATACGGAAAGATGGGCGGCTTCGCGCACCTTGCCACGCTGGTGAAATTGATACAGTCACAGCGTCCCGGAGCAATACTCGTCGATGGTGGCGACAGCTGGCAGGGCTCGGCGACCGCGCTGTGGACTCGCGGCAGCGACATGGTCGCGGCCAACAAACTCCTTGGCGTCAAAGTCATGACCGGACACTGGGAGTTTACCTTGGGTGCCGAACGGGTCATGGAACTGATTCAGCGCGACATGCTGGGTTCGATCGATTTCGTTGCCCACAATATTTTCACACGCGATTTCGGGGATCGCGTCTTCTCTCCATACGTCATCAAGGAGATCAACGGCATGGAGATCGCGATCATCGGGCAAGCCTACCCGTACACGCCGATCGCCAATCCTCCACACCTGATACCCGACTGGACTTTTGGTATTCACGAGCGGTCGTTGCGTGACACCATAAGCGAGATTCGGCGGCTCAGGGTAGCAGCCATCGTGCTGCTTTCGCATAACGGCGTCGATGTCGATTTGAAGCTTGCCAGTCGCGTCGAAGGTCTGACGGCGATCCTGGGCGGCCATACGCACGACGCGCTGCCGAAACCGATTCGGATCAGAAACGAAGGTGGCGAAACGCTGGTCGCCAATGGCGGTTCAAACGGCAAGTTTATCGGCGTGCTCGACATATTTTCCAGCCATGGCAAAATCGCTTGCGACTATTCGTTGATGCCGGTGTTTTCCAATCTCCTGGAGCCAGATGCGAAAATGGCCGCACTTGTTGCTCAGATAAGGCAGCCTTTTGAACAGTCCCTGGGGCAGGTTCTCGCCGTCACCGACGATTTGCTTTATCGCCGCGGCAACTTCAACGGCTCATTTGATGAATTGATCTTGGAATCACTGCAGCAAACCCTGGATTCGGAGATCGCCCTGTCTCCCGGTTTTCGGTGGGGCACGACCCTGTTACCCGGAGCCAACATTACCTTTGAAGATGTAATGGCGCAGACAGCCATAACCTACCCCGAAATCGCGGTACGGGAGCTCACCGGGGCAGAAATCAAGAGCGCAATGGAAGATGTTGCCGACAACCTGTTTAACCCCGATCCGTATTATCGCCAGGGTGGAGACATGGTGCGGATCCGTGGGCTAAGCTATTCTTTGGCCGCCGCCGGCGCCGCCGGTCGCCGAATCACGGAGCTGCGCATCCGGGGTGAGCCACTCGATGCGGACAAGCGCTATCGGGTCGCGAGTTGGGCATCAGTTGCCCAGATCGATACCCACGGCACGCCGGTCTGGAATCCGATTCAGGAATATCTCGGCAGCCGTAGGGTCATACGCATCGACTCCGTCAACACACCAAAGTTGCTCTGATCGGCTTTACGACCCGTTGTCGCAGATGAACCTTTCCTAACTACCACGCATTGAAGCGCCCGTAATTCCAGAAATGCGGATTTCCGCGTTGGATGTTGGGCCCCATGTCCTTGACAGCCCGCAGATACGCGGTACTCAGGATCGTCGTCGCCACCATCGCCAGCATTGCGATGACCACAAATGCCAGTTTGAGCGCTGGGTAGTAAACTTTCAGATTCCTGATGCTCAAGTCGGGACTGCGTGCCGAGATCCTACCGACCAGCAACCCCGCTACCACGCAAAGCAGAATTTGGCTGTGCGGCATAATCTGATTGCCGCTGAACAATGAATCCGTAAGTCCCATGACCAACGCCGCCGCAATACTCTTTCCCGCCATGTCAGGCGCGGCAGATGTCCCAACCCTGAGCGTCTTGATGGCCAATACCACGAGCAGCACCATGAGCGCGATGCCCGCCAGTCCCGTGAACAGGCCGTATTCCGACAACATCTGAAGGGGGAAGTTATGGGGATGTGCGGCGCCCATTGGATAGTTCTGAAGGCCAAATTGTCCCGGTCCGACGCCCAATAGCGGCCGCGCCATGATGAAATCCAACGCGCTCCGCCAAAGGGCAATCCGTTCCCAGACGCTTTCCGAGCCGCGCTGCATGATCGAACCCACAGCGTTCGGCACCAGCGTCGCACTGGGCAAGGATGCAACTATGCGCGAGAAAATCAAGAAGACCACGCCTCCCGCAAGCATCGCGATTACCTGCAGGCGCAACCACGTCATCCTGCCGTGCCTTGCAAACAGCAGAACTACCAGCACAGCGAGCGCGAAGCCCGCCCAGACCGCGCGTGTGCTGACAATCCACTGCAATGCCCAACAATTGACTGCGACGATGTAAAGCAGCACCTTCCAGTTGTTTTGCAGATTGAGCAAAGAGGCGGGGAGAAGGATCAGGAGCAGACTGTAAGCCTGGTATTGGCTGAAAAACCGGACATTCGCGAAATCGAGAAACGGCGTCAACCACGGAAAGTCTTTGCCCTCGAATACATATAAGACATAAGTCGTCCAGAATTTCAGCACGAACATTGCAGCGCCGGCGGATAACGCAATTGCAAGAGCCGTTTCGGTCTTCTGTTTTTCGGTGCGAGCCGCGGCGCACAATACGAGGAACAGCACCACAAGCTGCGCGTTGAGCGCTATCTCCAGTGCCCCGAATTTGACGGAACCGGAGATCCAGGCGCTCAACGCACCGCCTGCCAGAAAAATGGCAATAAGGGTGCGGGCCAATTTGCCCAAGGCGACCCAACTGGCGACAACGGCGTCGGCGAAGGACGGCAACAGTAGCTGCACGACGACCACCGCCAACAGAATCAACTCTAGACAGCGGGCATCGTCATAAATCCGCGGCGTGAGCCCCGGGATCCAGACCGGGGAAAACATCAGGTAGAAACAGACTGCTGCGAGCGCAGGCAGCAGAATGTCGCGTCGATCGAAGAAGGATAACTTCAAAATGGAACCGCGCTGCGTTGACTTCCGTGCAGGTTGCAGGCAATCCCGGGATCAACCACAACGACTTGCGGCATAGTTGCCCGGATCATGCATCGCGACGAATTCATACCGAACGAAAAAGCGCTGCGTCAGTCATGAATTCACAGATCGTCATTGTCTGATTGAAACAATTTGGTTTTCCCATTTCCCGATTGGATATGCGGTTGGCCCTTTAGATATGAAGGGCGAGGCAATGGTGCAAGGGCATCAAGCTGATGAGCCAACGCTGCATCCTCCCACGCTCAAACAAAGAAGGCGCCTTACGGCGCCTTCTTGTGAAGCTGTCGGGATAATCGATTGCCCGACCACATTCGATCGATCAGGTACCAGTCGCGAATCCCGAGGCGGCCGTCGCTTTGCGGCAGGAGCCCGGCAGGAACTTGCTGATGTCCACGCCCGCGTTGAGCGTCGTGTCCGGACCGCAGTCCCATGCCGAGATCGCCGATCCAGCCGAAATCTTGGTTGAGCCCGCAGCGTCCGCCCAAGGGAACAAAATAATGCCCTTGCCGTTGGTCACGGTGTTGATGCCGGTCACGACGACCTGGA
>JANMYN010000535.1:0-2308 GCA_031382195.1 Betaproteobacteria bacterium | reverse complement strand
CCGATCGCCAGCAGCATCTCCTTGGTATAGAGCAGATCACCGCGCTGCTCGCCGTGATATTCGAGGATGCGGGTCTCGACGATCGCGTCGACGGGACAGGATTCCTCGCAGAACCCGCAGAAGATGCACTTCGTCAGGTCGATGTCGTAGCGCGTGGTGCGGCGCGTGCCGTCGGCGCGCTGTTCGGATTCGATCGTGATCGCCAGAGCCGGGCATACCGCCTCGCACAGCTTGCAGGCGATGCAGCGTTCCTCCCCATTCGGATAGCGGCGCAACGCATGCAGGCCGCGGAAGCGTCCGGACTGCGGCGTCTTCTCTTCCGGGAACTGCACAGTGATCTTGCGCGCGAAGAAATAACGCCCGGTCAGGGCCATGCCCTTAACCAGTTCGAACAGCAGGAAGGTGCGCAAGAATTCGCGCAGGCGCTCGATCATGGACGCGTCCTCGCCGAAGATTTCTTTTTCACCACGGCCACCATGAGGTCTGCATCAGGCCGCCGATCACCAGCAGCCAGACAATTGTCAGCGGGATGAACACTTTCCAGCCCAGGCGCATGATCTGATCGTAGCGATAGCGCGGGAACGTCGCGCGGAACCACAGGAAACAGAACAGCAGGAAGGCGATCTTCAACAGCAACCAGGGAAAACCGCCCGCTGCAAGCCAGGGCAGCCCAGTCGCATCCGCCAGGGCGCTCGGCAGCGGGGAGAGCCAGCCGCCCAGGAACATGAGCGCCGCCAGCGTGGCGACGAGGATCATGTTCGCGTATTCGGCGAGGAAGAATACGGCGAAAGCCGTTCCCGAATATTCGACGTGGAATCCAGCCACGATTTCCGATTCACCTTCGGCCACATCGAAGGGCGCGCGATTGGTTTCCGCCACGCCGGCGATGAAATACACCAGGAACATCGGGAACAGTGGAATCAGATTCCAACCCAGAAAACCCCATGCGCTACTCTGCTTAAGGACTATGGTGGAAAGGTTCAGGCTGCCCGACAGCATGAGTACGCAGACCAGCGCGAACCCCATGGCGATTTCATAGGATACGATCTGCGCGGCGGAACGCATCCCGCCGATGAAGGCGTACTTCGAATTCGATGCCCAGCCGGCGACGATGACGCCATAAACGCCCATCGAAGTAATTGCCATTACGTACAGCAATCCGGCATCCACGCGCGCGAGCACGAGGTCCGGCGTGAACGGTACCACCGCCCAGGCCGCGAGTGCCGGCATGATCGACAGCACCGGGGCCAGTATGAACAGGAACTTGTTGGCCCCCGAAGGAATGATGATCTCCTTGGCGAGGAGCTTGAGCACATCGGCAAACGGTTGCAGCAAGCCTTTGTAGCCGACCCGGTTTGGCCCGATGCGCACCTGCATGTAGCCGATCACCTTGCGTTCGGCCAGCGTGAGGTAGGCGACCGAGAGAATGAGCGGCACCGTGATGGCGATAATTTTCGCCAGCGTCCACAGGGCAGTGACGCCGTCCGCCCCGATCAATCCCTCAAGGAAGGCGAGGTTCATGCGCTTACCCTTTCCGGCGCGGCTGCGCGCTCCAGTTCGATGTCGCCGAAGAGCGCGCCCAGCCCGCTGGTCTCGTGGCAACCAGCCGGTACGCGCGCGCAATTCGCGGGCAGTCGGTCGTCACGCAAGAAGGGCAGAAGGCTTCGCCGCCCTGCTGAACAATGCGTACGCGGTCGTTCTGGCGCAAGCCAAGTTTCTCGATCAGTGTGCCGGGCAACGACACCACGGCGGCATGCGCATCCCGGGTGAGCTGCAGGGACTCGGCGCGACGCACGATGCCGTCGACATGATAAATCGGCACTTCCCCTATTCTCTCTACGCCGGCTTTTGCCAGGCCGTTTCGACCGGCGCCCGCCGTCGAAATGCCAAATGGTCTGGCCTCTGCCTGGATCGCATTGTCCAGCCGCGGAGCCAAATCGCCGATGGCGGCAATGCAATCGGCGCGAACGCCTTCCACGCTGTCGTATTCGAAGCCCGGTTGTTCGAGCAACGTGCCGAGCACACGCAATACTTTCCATGCCGGCCGCGTCTCGCCCAGCGGCCTGACAACGCCCTGAAAGCTCTGGACGCGGCCTTCCGTATTGACGAAGCTGCCACCGGTTTCCGTGAAGGGAGACACCGGCAGCAGGACTTGCGCGTATTCCTGCGCGTGCCTGAACGGCGACATGGCGACAACGAGTTCGGCGGACTGCATCGCGGCACGCGCAGCGCGCGGATCAACGGTGTCGAGGTCCATCTCGGCGTGCAACAACAAGTAAGCCTTGCGCGGCTGCGCCAGCATCTGCAA
>JANMYN010000516.1:0-2563 GCA_031382195.1 Betaproteobacteria bacterium | reverse complement strand
GCGCGGACAATGGCCGCATGTCGCCGAGTCTGCGGCAAAACGCCCTTGCGCGCGTCCAGCAGGATCAGAGCCAGGTCACACTGGGAGGCCACGGTGGCCATGTTGCGCGTGTACTGCTCATGGCCCGGTGCGTCGCCAAGGATGAACTTGCGGCGTTTGGTTTGGAAGTATCGCCAGGCAACATCGATGGTAATGCCCTGGGCACGCTCGTCCAGCAAGCCGTCAAGCAGCAAGGAAAAGTCCGGGAAGTTCCCGGTCTGCCCGCGTTGTGCGCTGAGGCGTTCGACCACGGCCCACTGGTCCCCGGGGACCAGCCCGGCATCGAAAAGCAGCCGCCCTATCAACGTGCTCTTGCCATCATCCACGCTTCCACAGGTCAGGAAGCGCAGCACAGTCTTGGTTATTGTTTCAGGTAGTGACGCGTCTTGCATTTCGTTGCTCTCCGAATTGTCGCCATTTTAAGGAGCACACACTGACAGACCGTCAATGTTCCGCGCGACATTAAAATTCAAGAAAGGCGGGTTCCTGGACAAACCCAACAGAGCTGAAATTGCCAGCCCGCAAGACGGAGGGCAGAAATCCGCGCGCAGGCATCGTAAAGCAAAATGTCGCGCCAAGAAAGCTGGAATTAAAGTGAGCGTCCGTCGCACATCACGCGCACCGCCGGGCCATCCGCCGAACAAACCCATTCTTGTCCATGCGTCTGAATCTCAATCGGCGGTACGCAATCGGGTGCCGTGGAAGCCGTTCCATTTGCCAGCATGATATGATCGGTAAGCAGCTTAGGGTTCAGGAAACGCATTGAAGCCCGGAATTCCCGAACGGGCTGGACCAAGAGAACATGATTAAATTTGGCCATGGGGAATTCGGCCGCAAACTTGCACTGTCAACCGGTTGGGACTAGCTTAGCGATTATGGCCGCACAAAAACCCAAAGCGCCGCCGGCTACCGAGACCGGGGCGGCACGTTCCCAAACCGATCCCACGGCTATCGCGAGCACACTCGCGGAGATCGCGCTGCGCAGCAGCCACATCTTCAAGGAGCACTTGGCCAAGAAGGCCAGGACATCGGGCGAGGACCCGATGGACGAACTCGGCATTGGCAAGGCGTTCACTGATCTGGCCGCCAAGCTGATGACAGACCCGTTCAAGCTAGCCGAAATGTCCATGCGCATGTGGCAGGACTATTTCTCGCTTTGGCAGAACACCGTGCTCAAGGCCACAGGTGGAGAACCGCACGCGGTAGCGGAACCCGGCAAATCCGACAACCGCTTCAAGAGCGAGTTGTGGCAGAACAACCTGGTATTCGATTACATCAAGCAGTCATATCTGATCGCTGCGCAGAATATCCAGCAATCGGTGTCGGAGGTCGAAGGGCTTGATCCCAAGACCGCAAGTAAGGTGAAGTTTTTTACGCGACAGTATATCGACGCGCTCGCACCGACGAATTTCGTGCTGACCAATCCCGAAGTACTGAAGTCCACCATCGAGACCGGCGGCAAGAATCTGCTCGACGGCCTCAACAATCTTTTGCAGGACATCGATCGCGGCGACGGCAAGCTGGCCATCAGCATGGCCGACCCCAAAGCGTTCAAGATGGGTGAGAACGTCGCCAGCACGCCTGGCAAGGTGGTATTCCAGAATGATCTGATGCAGTTGATCCAGTACCTGCCGACCACAAGCGAGGTCTGCAAGACGCCACTGCTGATCGTGCCGCCCTGGATCAACAAGTATTACATCCTCGACCTGCGGGCCAAGAATTCCTTCATCCGTTTCGCGCTGGACCAGGGCATCACGGTATTCGTGATTTCCTGGGTGAACCCGGACGAAAAACATGTGGGCAAGACCTTCGACGATTATCTGCTGGAGGGTCCGCGCGCGGCACTGGACGTTATAGAAGAAGCGACCGGCGAGCACGAAATCAACTTGATCGGTTATTGCCTTGGCGGCACGCTCACCGCGTCCCTGCTGGCGTGGCTGGCAGCGAAAGGCGAGCGCCGGGCAAAAAGCGTGACCTTCTTCACCACGATGATCGATTTCTCGGAACCCGGCGAGCTGGGCGTGTTCGTCGACGAGGCGGCGGTCGACGGTCTGGAGAAGAAAATGGCGGAGCGAGGCTACCTGGAAGGGTCCGACATGGCGTCGACCTTCAACATGCTGCGCGCCAACGATCTGATCTGGTCTTTCGTGGTAAACAACTATTTGCTTGGAAAGGAACCATTTCCGTTCGACCTGCTGTACTGGAATTCGGATGCGACCCGCATGCCGGCAAAGATGCATACCTTCTATCTGCGCAACATGTACATCAAGAACAAGTTGCGCGAACCCGGCGGCATCACCCTTGCAGGAGAGCCGATTGACCTGTCTAAAATCGACATCCCGGCCTATTTCATCTCCACGATCGAAGACCATATTGCGCCGTGGAAGTCGACTTACCTCGGCGCCAAATTGTTGAACAGTCCGGTGCGGTTCACGCTTGGCGGCTCAGGCCACATCGCCGGTATCGTCAATCCGCCGGCCGCAAACAAATACTGGTACTGGACCAACGAGAAACTGCGCGACAC
>JANMYN010000453.1:0-3052 GCA_031382195.1 Betaproteobacteria bacterium | reverse complement strand
CTGCATCACGTGGACGAAGAGGCGCTTGCAAGAGCGTATCGGCGGCTGCGGCGTGCGGCGGCGCCCGGGGTGGACGGGATGACGGTGGTGCAGTACGCGCAAGGGCTCGAGGCAAGATTGCGGGCGTTGTGCGATCGGGTACACAGCGGGCGCTATCGCGCGCTGCCGGTGCGCCGGGCCTACATTCCGAAAGCCGACGGAGGGCAGCGAGCTCTGGGCATTCCGGCCTTGGAGGACAAAATCGTCCAAGGTGCGGTGGCCGAGGTACTAAGCGCTGTCTACGAGGCGGACTTCCTCGACTGCTCTTTTGGATTTCGTCCCGGGCGCGAGTGCGCACCAAGCGCTACGCACGGTGCACGATGCCATCATGACGGAGCGGGTGAACTGGGTGTTTGAAGCCGACATTCGCAAATTCTTCGATTCGGTTAATCACGAATGGTTGATGCGGATGCTCGCGCACAGGATTGCCGATCCTCGGGTACTGCGGCTCATAGGCCAATGGCTCAAGGCAGGCGTTCTGGACAAGGGGAAGTATGCGCAAGCGGTAGAAGGCACACCTCAGGGAGCGGGCATCAGTCCGCTGCTTGCCAATGTGTTTTTGCACTACGTGCTCGACGTATGGGTGAGGCAGTGGCAGCGGCGCGCGGCCAGCGGTTGCATGAGGCTGGTACGCTACGCCGACGACTTCCTGCTGAGCTTTGAGCGCCTGGAGGATGCAAAGCAGATGCAGGCGGCCTTGGGGGACAGACTGGTCAAGTTCGGACTCACGCTGCACGAGGACAAAACCCGGCTCTTCGAGTTTGGCCGCTTTGCGGCCGAACGGCGCGCTAAACGCGGTCTGGGGCGGCCCGAGACTTTCAACTTCTTGGGCTTTACCCATTACGGCGGCAAAACGCGAGCGGGTCAGTTCATCGTGCGGTGTCTAACCGAGCGTGGCCGCATGGTGCGAAAACTCAAGGTACTGCGCGAGCAGATGAAGCAACGCAGGCACCTGAGGCTTCGTGCACAACATGCGTGGCTGAGTGCAGTGCTGCGCGGGCACTATGCGTACTACGGCATCACGGGCAACGTCTCACGCCTCGGTAGCTTCCTGCGTCAAGTGCAGCGTGCTTGGCGTTGGGTGCTCAGCCGTCGCAGCCAGCGGGGCACGTGGTCGTGGTCGCGCTTTGCGAAGTTGCTGCAAGTGCTGGCTCTACCTCAACCGCATATCGTCCACCGCTGGCGGACATGCGAGGCCTAATCAAGTCCCACCTGAAGAGCCGGATGCGGAAAAGCTGCACGTCCGGATCTGTGAGGGGGGCGCCGGGTGACCGGCGCCTCTACTCGACCGTAAGTAATGCAATATCCCAAGCCTGACCCGGATTTCTTTGTGAGGATTTCTTTGCAAGCGAGGTAAAAGAAGAAAAATAAAACCCGGCGCAAAGCCGGGTTTTTTATTTGCGGCGTTTCGTTAGGACTCGGTTGGCGGCGCGGGTAAGGAGGTTCCCTTGACCCTCGCGATCATCCGCTTCACGTCCGAACTCTCGTGCATCGGCATAAGTTCCACATCAGGGTGTTCATTTGCAAACACTCGAAATATTTCGTCTGCGAAAGCCTGCCCAATGGAGGGGACGCCCGAAAAATCCAAGATGACGACACGAAAGAGTTCGATGCGCGCAAGTAAACGTTTAGCCTGCGATCTAGAAATAAGGTTGTCGTCGCCATATCGAGCGAGTGCAACTGGCACCACCGTTTTACTGAAGGTGTAGTCTTCATCGGTTGTAAATTGATCGAAGACTTTTTTGGTTGTTCTCGATGTGTGGTTATGCAGAATCATGAACACCCCGGTGCCCGGCAAGGTCTCTGCAGGCTCCTGGATCCAATCCTCTTTCTTTCCCAATTCGTGCGAGAACACAACACCGCCCGACAAGATAGTGAATCTGTCTACCATCCGGGAGGTAAAGAAGATGCCTTCACCTGAATGGTTGCGGGGATCCGTCGTGAACTTGCCTTTTGCCAACTCGAGTACCGCATGGCGTTCGTCTAGCAACTGCGATGCTTCTTGAATCTTTTTAAATATCCCGACGCCATCATCGTGAATTTCCATTCTGGTGTTCGCGGCGGTCTTATACATGCACACACCGATGATCGTCCCTTGCGAGTGGTCGATCGCGTTGTTGAACATCTCAGTAAAAGCGTGGTGCCAGATATTCAACACATTGTCCGGTAACTGTCCAAGTGCGGGTTTGACGTCGGCCGTCCAAACCGTTCCTTCCGAGACAGCGGGACTACCGCCCACTGGATAAACCTTTTCCCACTCCACGAGTGGCGCGAGGCGATAGGACCGGTTACGGGTCCGGCCGGAATCGGTGAGGATCTTTTCTTCAGTAAGGCGCTGTAGATGCTTATTTGCGGCTTGCCGCGAGATGTCGAATTTTTCCGCCGTAAGCCGGGCTATCGAGGCAGGCTTTTTCTCAACGTGGTCGATAATAAATTTGCGGATGTCCTCCCCGCGCGCCCTAACGCCAGACATTGACAATCTCTCTCATAGAATTAGCAACCTCACGGAACGCTATTGTAAACCTTACGTCTAAATATTGTCAATGTTAAGGTTTTTATTGTCAATCTTATGCGATCGCGTGGGAATATTGAAGCCAGAGCCAGCGGGGTCGGACCACCGCAAGGCACTGATCCGCGCGACTAAACTCGCGAAAAACTGCTCTTCAGGAATCTTATCGGCATCTTTTCACGGGCGAAAAGATGGCTCTAAGAGGGGCTGGCCAAAATACGCGACGTGCCTGGCTTTGAGCACATCACGAGTCGAACTCGATCACCAAAATCATTCTTTCCGAGGCAGGGCCCGGGCGGTTCTAAACACTGGCGCATAGTGCAGCAGTTGTCGGCATAGGGCCGACTGCCGGACAGGTAGCGCTCCTGGGCAATGTGCTTGCTGCGCGGGTCAAGCAACCCGGCCTACGCATGGATGCCTCTAACCAACGCAGGCGGGCCATCCTCGTACGGCGCGAACCCCAGGAACGTCATGCGCTCTTCGATGCGCGCGCTCGATCCTGCG
>JANMYN010000444.1:0-5208 GCA_031382195.1 Betaproteobacteria bacterium | reverse complement strand
GTAATAACCCCATGGACGATATACCCGCTTGTGGACCAGATACTCATCGCGCTGCTTGGCCTTGAGTGCGTCGACCACCCCTTTGACTTCCTGTGAACGGTCCTTGTGAGTGACCAGGATAGCGTCGGACGTTTCGACGATAATCAGGTCCGACACGCCCACGGCCGCGACCAGGCGATGTTCCGCTCGAACGTAGCAGTTATGAATATCGTCGGCATGAACGTCACCGACGGTGACATTGCCGGCGGCATCGGGCTTGCCGGCCTGCCAAAGTGCGGTCCATGAGCCGATATCGCTCCAGCCGATATCGGCTTCGACTACGACCGCATCAGCGGTTTTTTCCATGACGGCGTAGTCGATGGATTCGGAAGGCGAGGCAAGAAAGGCCTTCTCATCCAGGCGAATGAAGTCGAGGTCTCGCGAACTGGCTGCCCATGCTGCCTCTGCGGCATCGAGAATATCCTTGCGGAACTTGCCGAGCTCTTCCAGGTAACGGGACGCCTTGAGTACAAACATGCCGCTGTTCCAGTAAAAACGCCCGGAAGCGATGAATTCGCGTGCACGCGCCTCGTCCGGCTTTTCGATGAATCGCGCGACCCGGTAGCAATCCGCGGTATTCTCGAGTGGCGCACCACGCTCGATATAGCCATAACCCGTTTCCGGCTCTCTCCCGACGATGCCGAATGTCACCAGCCGTCCGTTGGCCGCGGCAGATGCCGCCTTGCCGACGACTTCGTGAAAGCACGCTACATTCCTGATCAGATGGTCGGCCGGCAGGACCAGCATGATGCCGTCGGGATCGATGGACAATACGTGCAGGGCGGCGACTGCCACCGCCGGCGCCGTATTGCGGCCGGCGGGCTCGAGGATTTGCGCTCCCGCGGCGATATCGATCTCGCGCAGCTGTTCGGCAGCCAGAAAACGATGGTCGTTGCTGCAGACGATCACGGGTTTCCCGAGCTTGGCCATACCGTCGAGGCGTAACAGCGTTTCCTGAAGCATGGTCTTGCCGCTGACCAATGGCAGGAACTGTTTTGGCAGGAGGGTGCGCGACAAAGGCCATAATCTGCTGCCGCTGCCCCCGGAGAGTACGACGGGAAAAATCATGTGTATACCTTGTTTGTGCGAGAACTTACTGCCGTGCCGGATAGTGTCGCAGTTTGATCGTAACGTCTGAAGCGGCGTAATGCCATGCGCGATAGAATGGGCGCATGGAAACCAAGCCCAAAAGACCGCGGTGCTTTAAGAAAAAAACTAGGACTCTGCCACGGCGCCCGACTTGGCCCGCGCTATCATCCGTTTTACAGCCGAGTTTGCCTTCATCGTCACCAGCTGTATTTCCGGATGCTTCAAAGCAAATACCCGGAAAATTTCATCCGCAAAAGCTTGCCCAATTGTTTCGACTCGATCGAAATCAAATATCACAATTTTGAATAGTTCAACTCTTGCGAGAACTCTCTTTGCCTGAGATCGGGATATGAGCTTATCGTTTCCGTATTGCGCAAGCTGTACGGGGACAACAGTCTTATTAAATCCGTAGTCGTCGCCTGACGAATACAGATCAAAAACTTTTTTCGTCGTCCGCGCTGTATGGTTGTTTATTTCCATCCACACACTTGTTCCCTCGGCAAAATTGTCTCTCTCTAGTATCCAATCCTCTGACTGTCCAAATTGATGGTTGAAGTAGACTTCTCCGGAACGAATATCAAAACGATCAAACATCCTGGACGTAAAGAAAATACCCTCGCCGCTATGGCGTTTCGGATCGGTTGTTAGTTTTCCTTTCGCCAATTCAAGAATTGCATGTCGTTCGTCCAGGAGATTCATTGCCTTTTGGATCTTCTTAAAAATCCCAACACCATCGTCGTAAATGGCCATTTCGGTGCTTGCGGCAGTTTTGCGTATATGTATCAGAATCCTTGAACCTTCGGAATGGTCAATAGCGTTATTAAACATTTCGGTAAATCCATAGTGCCAGATATCCAGGACGTTCTCCGGTAATTGTCCAATCACCGCTTTAATGTCGTTCGTCCACACTAAGTCTTCAGCAAGGTCCGGAGTTATTTGGTATGCCTTTTTCCATTCGGACAATGGACAAAGCTTATAGCTGCGATTTCGAGTGTGGCCCGTCTCGGCCAGCGATCCAGCGGATGTAAGCCGCTGTAGGTGTTTATTGGCTGCTTGCCTGGTAATCTCGAAATGCTCAGCGGTAACTCTGGCTATATCGGTCGGATGCTTCTCTACATGCTGCAAGATGTAGCGACGAATGTCTTCCCCCCTTGCACGCACCCTGGTCATTTGGAAACCTTTCGGCGATTATTGTCAATATTAAGGAGAATAATTGTCAATGATAAGGGATATATTGTCAATCTTATCCCGTAAAGGACTGATGATGATTCGCTCAAACATCGAAGATTGCGCACGAGGGTTGCGCCCGCTATGCAAGCTGGAATTGCCGATCGCGTTTGGACGCTGGAAGAAATTGCGAAGCCGGTTGTTCTCCTTTCAGATGTTTCCATGATTCGCGCTAAAATCGAAGCTCATGACAACTCGCTTCTCCGCCTTCAAAGGGCGACCGACAACAAATTGCGGAGTCGCCCTTAATGTGTCTGTCGAGTCGTTCCCAGAGTATGCAGAATTAGAAGCCGTTCCCCGTTCCTGAATGATGACGAAAGTTGCATTGATTACCGGCGTAACCGGCCAGGATGGAGCCTACCTCGCGGAGTTTCTGCTGCGCAAAGGTTATGTCGTCCATGGCATCAAGCGCCGCACTTCGCTTTTCAATACCGATCGGATCGATCACCTGTACCAGGATCCGCACATCTCGAACCGCAATTTCATCCTTCACTACGGGGACATGACGGACTCGAGCAGTCTGGTCCATGTGATCCAGAAAACGCAGCCGGATGAAATCTACAATCTTGCCGCTCAAAGCCATGTCGCGGTGTCATTCGAAGAGCCCGAATACACCGCAAACTCCGATGCGTTGGGCACCCTGCGGATTCTCGAAGCCATCCGCATACTGGGCCTGAGCAAGAAGACGCGGTTTTACCAGGCTTCGACTTCGGAGCTTTACGGCAAGGTCCAGGAAATTCCACAAAGCGAGACGACGCCCTTCTACCCGCGCTCGCCATACGGCGTCGCCAAGCTGTATGCCTATTGGATCACGGTAAATTACCGGGAGTCCTACGGAATGTTCGCCTGCAACGGCATTCTCTTTAATCATGAATCGCCAGTTCGCGGCGAGACATTCGTCACGCGCAAAATTACTCGCGCCCTCGCGCGCATCAAGCTCGGATTGCAGGACTGCCTCTATCTCGGCAACCTCGACTCGAAGCGCGATTGGGGGCACGCGCGCGATTACGTGGAGGCGATGTGGCTGATGCTCCAACAACAGCAACCCGAGGACTTCGTAATCGCTACTGGCGAGCAGCACAGCGTGCGTGAATTCATCGATGTGGCCGCGCGAAAACTCGACCTCAAGATCAAATGGTCTGGCAAAGGTGTGGACGAAAAAGCGCTGAACGAAACCGGCAAGACGGTGGTGGCGGTCGATCCGCGTTACTTTCGTCCCGCGGAGGTCGAAACCCTGCTGGGCGATCCGTCAAAGGCGAAGGCCAAGCTGGGCTGGTCCGCCAAGGTGAGCTTCGAGCAACTGGTCGAAGAAATGGTCAGCGAAGATCTGAAATCCGCGGAGCGCGACGAACTGGTCAAGCGTCACGGACATCGGCCTTACGACTATCACGAGTGATTCGCCCGGGCCATTGCTCTCCTTAGCTAACTTGACTAAACTTGGCGCAAGCATGGAAACCGTCAACATTCACGAAGCCAAGACACAGCTATCGCGGCTTATCGAACGCGTAAGAGCCGGCGAGGAGGTCGTGATCGCGAAAGCGGGCAAACCGGTCGCTCGGCTGGTACCAGTGGTCCCGGCGGGCTTTGTGCGCAAACCCGGCTCGCTCAGAGGGCGGATACGCATCGGTCGGAACTTTAACGCGCCGCTTCCCGAGGAGGTAATCGCCGTTTTTGAAGGCCGTGCAGCGCGCCGATGAGGTTGCTCATCGACACGCACCTGCTGCTCTGGTGGCTGGCCGGAGGAGTCAGGCTTCCGCGGCGCGCGCGGGGATTTCTGGCTGATACGTCGAATCAGGTCTTTTTCAGTGCGGCCAGCATCTGGGAGGTTTCCATCAAGGCGGCCCTTGGCAAGATTGAGGCCGATCCGAATGAAATGCTCGTCGCTCTTCGCTCGGGTGGCTTTGAAGAATTGCCGGTAACGGGCCGGCACGCTTCGGCTGTGATGCGACTGCCGGACCATCATCGCGATCCTTTCGATCGAATGCTCGTCGCGCAGAGCATGGTGGAGTCGCTCGTTCTATTGACGGACGATCGCGTGCTCTCGCGATATGGAGCTACTGTCATCGTGACAATTTGATTCGCGCGTCACACCTCGCCGATCTGACAAAGGCATTGAAGCATGGATAAGGGACATTTCGATCAACTGGTGAAGGCCGTGCGCCAGATGAACCGGCATATGGCAGGTAAAGTTGTGCGTGGCGCGATGACGACCGAATTCACACAGCCCGACGTGCGCGCGATCCGCGAGGCCGCAAAAATCAGCCAGTCGCAGTTCGCCAAGCTCATTGGCGTAAACCTGCGCACGCTGCAGAACTGGGAACAGCGCCGTACACGGCCATCCGGTCCGGCACGTGTGCTGCTAAAGATCGTTGCGTTGGACCCAAAGGCGGCGGCTGAACCCTTGCATGGCTCCGAGCGCATGTCTGTCGACGCACCGTGTCCGCCCGGGATCTTACTGATTTCAGCTTCCTGTTCACCGTTTACCGATCACCATTCACGGCGGTTCGTCCGTTCACCATTCACTGTTTCCTGTTCGCCGTGGCCTCTCGCCGTTTACCATTTACCGTTCCCTGTTCACCGGTGCGTCGATAGATGAAGCTCGACGCGCGCATCTATGTCGCCGGCCATCGTGGTTTGGTTGGCTCTACTATCATTCGGCGACTGCAGAATAGCGGTTACTCAAAATTAATCGTGCGCACGCGCGGCGAGCTTGATCTGGCCGATCAACCGGCGGTCAGGCGATTCTTCGAGGAGGAGCGCCCTGAGTATGTTTTCATGGCGGCTGCTCGAGTCGGCGGCATAGTCGCCAATAACTCCTTTCCTGCGGAGTTCATTCAACAAAATCTGGCGATA
>JANMYN010000429.1:0-3022 GCA_031382195.1 Betaproteobacteria bacterium | reverse complement strand
TTGTCGGGTGCGCACCTTGGCGACGTCGGCCATGCGCTGCTGGCCGACAACGCCGAGCAGGCAAGAAAGCACGCGCAGTTCTGGTCGGAATCATTTCCGCAACGGTTTTACATCGAGTTGCAGCGCCCCGGCCAGTCGAACGCAGAGCATTACGTCAAGCGGGCAGTGCGACTCGCATCCGCGTTGAAATTGCCGGTCGTAGCCACGCATCCGGTGCAATTCGCCAAGCGCGAAGATTTCGTCGCTCACGAAGCCAGGGTCTGCATCGCGGAGGGATATGTTCTGTCCGACCAGCGCCGCCCGCGCCCGTTCACCGAGGAGCAATACCTCAAGAGCCAGGCGCAGATGGCCGAGCTGTTCGCCGATTTTCCGCAGGCGCTGGAAAACGCGGTCGAGATCGCGCGCCGCTGCAGCTTCACGCTGGAACTCGGCAAATCGCGCCTGCCGCTCTTTCCGACGCCGGATGGCATGACGCTGGAAGCGTTTCTTCACGAGCGGGCGCTCGCCGGCCTCGAACAACGCATGATCGCGCTGTATCCGCAAGCAGGGGCGCGCACCGAACACATGCCGCGCTACCGGGAGCGACTGGAATTCGAGATCAACACCATCATGCAGATGGGATTTCCCGGCTACTTCCTGATCGTGGCGGACTTCATCAACTGGGCCAAGTCCAACGGCGTGCCGGTTGGTCCCGGGCGTGGTTCCGGCGCGGGCTCGCTGGTGGCGTACTCGCTCGGCATCACCGATCTTGATCCGCTGCGCTACGGCCTGCTGTTCGAGCGCTTCCTGAATCCGGAGCGCGTTTCCATGCCGGACTTCGATGTGGACTTTTGCCAGGACGGCCGCGATCGGGTGATCGATTACGTTCGCGAGAAATACGGCAATGACTCGGTGTCCCAAATCGTGACCTTCGGCACGATGGCCGCGAAGGCCGTCGTGCGCGATGTCGGCCGCGTCATGGAATGGAATTACAGCCGCACCGATGAACTGGCGAAACTGATTCCATTCCAGCCCGGCAAGCTGATCACGCTACAGATGGCGCGCGAGATGGAGCCGCGGCTCAAGGAACGCGAAGCAGCAGAAGAAGAAACCCGCGAACTGCTTGCGCTCGCGGGTCAACTGGAGGGATTGAGCCGCAACGTCGGCATGCACGCCGGCGGCGTGTTGATCGCCCCCGGCAAGCTCAGCGATTTCTGCCCGCTGTACACCGCGTCGGGGTCCGATAGCGCGGTGTCCCAGCTCGACAAGGACGATGTGGAGGCGATCGGTTTGGTCAAGTTCGACTTTCTGGGGTTGACCACGCTGACCATCCTCGACTGGACGCTGCGCTTCATCAAGCGGCTCGACCCGGATTCCAATATCGTGCTGGAACAGTTGCCGCTGGACGATGCCGCCGCATACAGAATATTTGCCAGTGCCAACACGACCGCCGTGTTTCAGTTCGAATCGCGCGGCATGCGCGACCTGCTCAAGCAGGCACGGCCCGACCGCTTCGAGGACATCATCGCGCTGGTTGCCTTGTATCGCCCCGGTCCAATGGAGCTGATTCCCGATTTTATTCAGCGCAAGCATGGCAAGAGATTCGGCTATCCCGATCCGCGCGTCGAGACCATCCTCGCCGAAACCTACGGCATCATGGTGTATCAGGAGCAGGTCATGCAGATGGCGCAGATCATCGGCGGCTACAGTCTCGGCGGCGCCGACCTGCTGCGCCGGGCGATGGGCAAAAAGAAACCCGAGGAGATGGCCCAGCATCGCAGCATATTTCGCGAGGGCGCGGGCAAGAATGGCCTGACCCCGGCCAAGGCGGACGAGATCTTCGATCTGATGGAAAAATTCGCCGGTTACGGCTTCAACAAATCGCACGCCGCCGCATACGCACTGGTTGCGTTTCAGACGGCCTACTTCAAAGCGCATTACGCGGCCGCTTTCATGGCCGCCAACATGTCGGCGATCATGGACGATACCGACAAGGTCCAGCAGTTCCACGAGGACGCAATCGCCAACAAACTGGAAGCGCTGCCCCCCGATATCCATGCCAGCGAATACCGCTTCGTGCCGGTGGACGAGAAACGCATCCGCTATGGCCTTGGTGCGGTGAAAGGCACCGGCCAATCGGCAATCGAACACATCGTCGCAGCGCGCGCCGCGGGTCCGTTCAAGGATCTGTTCGAATTCTGCCGTCGCGTGGACCGGCGCATCGTCAATCGCCGCGTCATCGAGTCGCTGGTGCGTGCCGGCGCCTTCGATTCGATCAATGATCATCGCGCCAGTCTGCTGGCGTCTGTGGGCATCGCCATGGAAGCGGCAGAGCAGGAAAGCCGCTGCGCATCGCAGGTCAGCCTGTTCGGCGCGACGGCCGCGGCCGACGGACCCAAGCTGCTGCAGGTGCCGCGCTGGGACGAAAGCGAGCGCCTGCAGAACGAAAAGCTTGCACTCGGTTTCTACTATAGCGGGCATCCGTTCAGATTCTACGAGGAAGAATTCTCGTCGGTGGTTCGCACGCGCCTTTGCAAGCTGTTGCCCCCCGCGCCGGAAGAAGGGACACGGCAGCAGCACATTGCCGGAATCATCGAATCGGTCAGGATGCAGAAAACCGCGGGCGGCCGCATGATGGTGATGATGCTGTCCGACGGCACCGCGCGCGTGGAAGTGGTCGTCTACGACGAAATCCTGGACCGGCATCGCGCCCTGGTACGCGAAGACGCGGTGGTTCTGGTGGAGGCGAAAGTCCGATCGTACCGTCGCGGCGGTGAAGACGGGGACGACAACGTGGTCATGCGCATCGCCGCGGAGAAAATCCATGATCTTGCGAGCGTGCGCTCGCGCTTCGGCCGCAGCCTCAGGCTGTCGATGAACGGCGCCGCCGATGCAAACAAGCTGAAGAAAGTGCTCGAGCCTTATCGACACGCGCAGACTGCCGTTGCGATAAGGCTCGAGCACTTTCTTCAGCTTGTTTGCATCGGCGGCGCCGTTCATCGACAGCCTGAGGCTGCGGCCGAAGCGCGAGCGCACGCTCGCA
>JANMYN010000411.1:0-2715 GCA_031382195.1 Betaproteobacteria bacterium | reverse complement strand
TGATTGCGGTCGAATTCATCACGCCCCAACCCCAGAGGAAAACGTAATCGGGCCGCTGCTGGCGGATCTGCAGCCAGGTGGCCTTCTGCTCGACGCCCGGGTGGGTGACGGGCAGCAGCAGCAATTCAAAGCCATGCAATTTAGAGCGCGCCTCCAGCAGCGGGATCGGCTCTTTGCCATAGGGCGAGTCGTGATAGACCAGCGCGATTTTCTTGCCTTTGAGCTTGTCCAGACCGTCTTCCTTCTTGCCAACATGCTGGATCAGGATGTCGGCCGCGTCCCAGTAGGTTCCACCCAGCGGGAAATTCCACTTGAACACTGAACCGTCGACCGAGTCGGCGCGGCCGTAGCCGGCGGTGACCAGAGGAATCTTGTCCTTGGGCGCCTTGTCGGTCAGCGCGAAGGTGATGCCGGTCGATAGGGGCTGGAACAAGGTTGCGCCGGTCGGACCCTTGCCCTTCAGGCGCTCATAGCACTCCACGCCGCGGTCGGTAGCGTAGCCGGTCTCGCACTCCTCGAAGCTGATCTTGACGCCGTTGATGCCGCCGTCGCGGGCGTTGACCAGCTTGAAGTAGTCGACATAACCGTTGGCGAAGGGGACACCATTGGGCGCGTAAGCGCCGGTGCGGTACACCAGGGCCGGGAAGAACTGTTCCTGCGCCTGTGCTGGCGCGCTGGCTGTGACTGCCACGACAGTGGCGACGGTCCCCACGCACGCGGCCAGAATTCTCATTTTCTCTGTAAGTTTCATTTCCCTTACCTCCTTATGAAAAATGCTTGGAACGCGACGCTCGCCGAGGCCGCGCAAAATCGTTTGACACTAATGCGGAAACGGCCACAAGCGCAGCTTTTCCTTGCCGATTGCCCACAGACGCGCCAGTCCCTGCGGCTCCACGATCAGGAAAAACACGATCAGCGAGCCAAAAATCATCGACTCCAGATGCGAAACCGCTGCCGTTGACATATCGATGCCGATCCATCCCGGCGCCCGGTTCAGCAGGATAGGCAACGCCACGATGAAGAACGCGCCAAAGAAGCTTCCGAGGACGGAGCCCATGCCGCCGATGATGATCATGAACAATAAATTCAGCGACAGCGTGATGTTGAATGCCAGCGGTTCCCACGAGCCCAGGTGCACGAAGCCCCACAATGCGCCGGCGATACCGACATAAAACGCACTCACGCCGAAGGCGGTGAGTTTGGCATACACCGGCCGGATGCCGATCACCTCGGCGGCGACGTCCATGTCGCGCATCGCCATCCAGGCGCGGCCCACGTGGCCGCGCACCAGGTTCTTGGCGAGGACGGCGAACACCGTGACCACCGCCAGCAGGAAAAGGTATTTCCGCACCGGAGAATCGATGCGCCAGCCAAATAGGTCGATCGTAGCCGTGGATACCGATCCGGATGGAGCGTAATTGGTGAACCACTTGACCCGGGCGAAGGTCCAGTCAGTGAAGAATTGCGCCGCCAGTGTGGCCACGGCAAGGTAGAGGCCGCGAATGCGCAGGCTGGGAATGCCAAACAACAGGCCGACCAGGGCTGCGATCAGGCCCGCCAAGACCAGCGCCACCAGGAAATTGAGCTGCGGCAGCCGCAGTACCAGATTGTAGGCCGCGTACGCACCGACCGACATGAACGCCGCGTGGCCGATGGAAATCTGGCCGCAGTAGCCGACCAGCAGGTTCAGGCCCAGCGCCGCGAGCGAAAGGATCAGGAAAGGGATCAGGATCGACAGAAAGAAATAGTCGCTGAAGATAAAGGGGGCGCCGACGAACACGAACAGCAGCAGCAGTCCCATGAAAATCCGGTCCTGCAGGATCGGCAGCATCTGCTGATCCTGGCGGTAGCTGGTCTTGAACTGTCCGTTTTCTCTGTAGAGCATGTAGTTGTCTCGGTATTCCAGGCTGCGTTTCGCCTTGATTGAGTGGCCTTGCGCTATACCCGATCGATGTGCTTCTCGCCGAACAGGCCTTGCGGCAGGACCAGCAGGAAAAGCAGCGCCAGCACGTAAGCAAACCAGTTTTCTATGCCGCCGCCGGCCAGGTCGAACGCCTTGACCATCACCGGTCCCAGGAATACCTCCGCCATCTTCTCGCCGACGCCGATGATCAGGCCGCCGACGATCGCGCCCGGGATCGAAGTGAAGCCGCCAAGGATGACCACCGGCAGCGCTTTCAACGCCACTTGCGAGATCGAAAACTGCACGCCGAGCTTGGCCCCCCAGATCACTCCCGCGACCAACGCCACCACGCCGGCCAGCGACCACACAATCACCCAGATGCGATTCAGCGGAATCCCGATCGATTGCGCAGCCAGGTGATCGTCGGCAACCGCGCGCAACGCGCGGCCGGTCTTGGTCTTCTGGAAGAACAAAGCGAGCAGGATCACCAGCACCGCCGCTGCAACGGTCGCCGCGACGTCGTCCTTGTTGATGAGGATGCCGCCCTCGAACAGATTGCCGAGAATCATCACCGGCGCCCTGGCGATGCCGAGTTTGATTTCGTAGATGTCGCTGCCCCAGACGGTCTGTCCGAAGCCATCCAGAAAATAGGTGACGCCGAGTGTCGCCATCAGCAAGACCACCGGATCCTGATTCACCAGCGGACGCAATACCAGCCGCTCAATGATAAACGCCAGCGCCACCATGATGCCAACCGCCAGCAGAATGGCCGCCCACAGCGGCATCCTCTCGGCCATGCGCGCCACCGACAG
>JANMYN010000362.1:0-6508 GCA_031382195.1 Betaproteobacteria bacterium | reverse complement strand
CGAACAGAGCCGGATTGTCTGCATAGAATCTGGTGATTTCCTGCGGCTCCGCGGGGGACGCGGAATTAACCGCCCGTTCGATATAGGCCTGCGCCAGGATCTGCTGCCGCGCGTTTTCGATCGCCAGCGCGACTTGCACGTCGCTGTCGAGCTTGACTTGAAGCGCCTCTTGCGCAAGGAGTTCCTGATCCACGATGCGCTCCCGAGCCGGCGCTGCCGCCCACCAGGCTTGTGCCGGCATCGTGTTGTCTTGGGGCGCGAGGGCGCTATCGAGCTGAGATGCCACGCCCACTTCGCCGATGCCAGTTACGGACATGCGGCTGGAAGTTTTATTGATATCCGGCTCGCCGCACGAGGACAGAACCATCGCAACGGCGATCCAAATCGATGGAAGGCGGATTTTCTTGATCATGGCTCGCCACGTTGCGTCATGCATATCCCAAGGTTCGGATGATCGTTGAATACATTGAATACAGTTCGTTTGCTGCGGGCGGACACCTTAGTCTCGCCTCCGATCCACTATAGTCATGCGATGTTTATCGGCGGCTATCGGGCATGGTCCGAACGGACCATCCGCAACATCCTCACCCGTTTGCCCCGGCCTGTTCAGGCCGACACCGCCAAAGAGCGCCACGCCGGCGCGCCGAGCTTAACTTGCGAACGCACTGCGCTTGCGCCGCGCCATGAATGCCATGACGACCAGGCTGCAAAGCAGGGTGATCCAGCCGGCCGGCCTGGGTATTTCCGCAGTTGAGAACAGGTATCCCGCACTCGGGTGCAAAGCGGCATTCCCCGGTTGAGATGCGGAATAGTCTTTGGGCACAACGGCTGCGGACAGATCGTTGACCGCGCCATTGATGACGTAAACCGCGTCCGTCAGCGCTGCCGTGACCTGCGCTCGTGCCGGTGGTGCGTCGGTAACATTGGGAAGTTGCGCCCATATGGCGCCGGGCGCTCGGCCGACCGTGTCACCTGCTGGCAATTCGCGCTCCGAACCAGCGGGCAGATTGACGATGTCAGCGAACGAATGCCGGGTCGATACACCGGATGCGAAAACCGAACGAGCGTGCGCCGGTGTCAGCGTAACCGGATTTTGGATTTGGGTGGCTAACTCGGCTTGGACGGAGCCCAACACGCCCATCAATGCGACTGCCAATAGCAGTTCTTTAAGCATAATGCGCAACCTCCTGCGACACGGCCAAGCGAATCGGAGCCGCAATCCGTGCGAAGACACTGAAGTATTTCTGGTCTTGCCGGACGCGTCGGGATTCGTGGGTCTGCCGACCAGCTTGTTCGGCCAAGCGCCAGGTCGTCTACACGGATCCTGCAGCAATGTTATCCGGGGCCGATGACAGAGCTATACCGCCCAGGGCCGTCGAAGATGTACCGATCGGACTAGTAGCCTGCGCAAAGGACCCGCAGCCGAAATCCGTTCATCGGCATCGCAATCGCAGGCTAGAACCCGATCCTGGCGCTGATACCGACAATGTTGGCCTGGTAGTCGCCAAAAGCGGCCGTGGACGAACGCGTTTCGCGGCGCATGGTCGCTTCCAGCGACACACGCCGGACGGGCTGGTAAGACAACGACAATCCTGCCGCGCGGACCTTGTCGGTGCGAGGCTCCAGAGTGCCCACGACCAGCCCCGGATCACCGAGATAATCCCATTTGCTGTACTCAAACACCCCAGCCAGGGTGATCTTTTCGGTAACGTTGTACGCGGGTCGTAATGCGACGCCCTGCAGGAAGATGAATCCCGTATTGCCTTCCTGGGTTGCGCTGATGTCCCTTTGCATTTCTGCCGTCAGCGTGAGCTTTCCGGTTGCCTTCCATTCGTAGGCTGCATGAAATGTGGTGTTCTCGAAATCCCTTTGCGGGATTTGCTCATAGCTGCGGTTGACCCGCCCGAGCTGTGCGCTCAGGTGTGACCGGCCGCTGATCGTCCAGACGCCGACCAGCGCGACGTTGCGCTGCCGATACGCGTTATCGACCAGGGTCCCTGCCACCAGTTGCTCGTGCGGATAAGTTGCGTCGCTGAACCTGACGTTGACGCCCACCTCGTTGGCGGACGGCGTGACGTAGCTCACGGTGAGACCGGTGCCGTTGATGTCGACATCGTTCGCCTGGAACTCGGGAGCCGTGTTTGATTGACTGGACTTGGTCAGTTCACCCTTTAGTTTCCAGCGTGGAGTCAGCATGTAAGCGGCGTTGAAGAACGAGTTTCGCCGTTCGACAGGGTTGGGCGTACTGCTCTGCACGCCGTTCTGCACATTAGCCAGGGACGCCAGCGACCGGCTCTGTGCAATTCCCAGTTCGCCGCTGAGGTCGTTGCCAGCCCGCCATTCCCAGAGTGCCCGCCCGCGATAGCCCAGGTAATTGAGGACAGTAAACTCATCGTATCGGTTGTCGTTCCAGGTCCAGTCGCCCAGAAAACGCTGCCTGCTCACCGGCACGTCGAAACGCAATCCCAGATCCGTCGTGGCGTAATAATCTCCCTTGGAGGACGAGCCTGTCACGCTCGCCGCATCAACCGCACTCGAACGGCGAAAAACGTTATCGTCGTGGGTTATTTTTTCGGCAACGAACACTTCGAGCTTGTCATTCCATAAGGCAACAGCATCCGTAACCGGTGAGAATATTCCAGCAAGGATAATCGCCGCCTGTAATCCGCGTAACCGGAAGAAAACTGCGTCGTGAGACCGACCAGAAATTGGCATGGGCCTTTGCTCCTCATCATCTATGTGCTTCTCATCATCCATTGGCGCGGCCGGCGTCTCAGACCAGCCTTCCCGCCATGTCGTGGATGATCTCCGGTGAAATGATCGGGCCCATGGGCTTGGCTGGCCGTGGACCCGGTCATGCTATCGACATCCGGCTATTTTGACAGGGAATCGGGCGCATCGGCTCCGGTTGGCAGCGGTCACGCAGGGTAAGTATCGCCACGTTGAGGGCTCACGGTGCATTGTGCGCGATTCCCGGCGCCCACGCGTTTCCCGGCCTGCGTGCGCGTCCCGCGGTAAAGAGACCTGTCGATCTCCGGGAATCGCGTCGGCCAGCCGGCTCGACTCAGCATACCAGCCCTAGCGCCGATTCAAATATTCAGAATGCGCAGGTCCAGAGCTTTACCGACCGCTTGCGCACGATTGACCACATTGAGTTTGCGCAATATTTTTTGCACATGGTTCTTGACGGTCAGGGGGCTGATGCCGAGGATGGCGCCAATCTCGAAATTGCTCTTGCCGAGATAGATCCACTTCAGAATTTCCTGTTCCCTGGGCGTGATGTTGCTTGTTCTCGTGAGTTTGGGGACATCATTGCCCCTGATGGGGGCGTTCAGTTTGGCCCGCATCCACGCCGAGTGCAGAAACGGCACCAACAGTTGGGCGAGGTAAGCCTGTCTGTGCGCGTTCGTTTCCCGTGCGCAGGCGAAGATGAAAAAACTCTCCGTCAGGCCCTCGGCATCGTGAGTTCCGTGTGCGACGAGGTGCGTCGCACCGATGCGCTCCAGCTCGCGCGCGAAGGTGCCCCCGGACAACGCGTTTATGTCACCCACTTCACAGACCACCGGGCGGAACCGGCGCTCTTCCCAGGCCTTGATGAGGCCTGGCGAAACGGGCGCATCCCGCAGGAATGCTTCGCTGAAAATCGCCGGGTCCGCAGCGTTCATCGCAAAACTGTCGACAGAAAAGGCTAGTGGTCCGGCGCTGCGCAGCGCGCAGATCAGCACTTCATGCTCGATCAGGCTTTGCAGCAACCCTTGTGTCCAGCTGAAAAAGTGCGGTCGCGAATGTACCCTGAGGGAGGCATCGAGGTTAAGAAACAGGGACTCCTGCTCGGCGAGAGCCAAAGTCTCCGCAGCCCCGGTCACAACCTCCTTCTGCGCGCCATCCCCTACGGACAGTTCGGCATCAGGTTCAGAGCGCTGTCTCATTCCGGGGGCGCCGAGCGGCATTGGGCATTTACCATTCCATTAAGAGCAATGACGCAATATAGTTGCGCGCGTATTACATGGAGATGACACAAGTATCTAAATTCGCGCGGGCTGGTTCACCCGGCGCAGGCCGATTTTTTCACGAGTACCCATGACGCCCCCGTAAACCGCACCGGCGCGGCGACCGCAGCTCGGAATGCCAGTCCGTTTCCGGGACCCGGTTGCGAACGGCAGGCATGGCCAGGTCGGCGTAATCGATCCTCCGGTTCGCGGCAACATTTGCCCGCGCGAGAAGCATCCCGCCGCGTAGTCCAATGGGCCTATCGTGCCTGCGCGCATGCCACATCAACGCTGTACGTCACCTGATCTATGCTGCTTGCACATCGAATCTCCAACCTATTCGAAAACGTTTACCAACTGGCGTCATCCATTCCTACCGTGCCTGCTTTCCGCGATACACAACCACGCCTGTCCCTCAGTCAGCTCGGCCCAGCCGCCCTGATGCGCGCGTCGATCGATCCGGTCGTGGCGATCGGCATCCTGGTGATCTCGGTCCTGTGGTTCGAAGGACGGTTCGCTGGCTCTTACCTGATTCTCGCGCTACTCGTATTCTCAATTACGTATCCCAACAGTCTGGTGCAAAATGCTTCGGACTCCGGCGCGTTGATGCGCGACATTGTTACCGGCTGGCTGGCGCTGATTGCGCTGTTGATGCTGGTCGGATGGGTATCCGGTACTCTGGGTGCATTCGACCAGCGTGCAATTCTTGCGTGGTTTTTCATCACCCCGCCTGCGCTGTTCGCGGCCCACCGCCTGCTGCCGGCGATACTGCCGCGACTGCTTGCCGCTGAAGGCCTGCACCGCACGGCCGTCATCGCCGGAGCCAACGAAACGGGCTGCAGGATTGCAGAGCGCATAGGGGCCAATCCTTTCCTCGGAACCCGTGTAGCCGGCTACTTTGACGATCGTGGCGCCGAGCGCATGGACAACATCGGTGGCGGCACCAACCTCGGCACCCTGAACGAGCTTGCGCAGTACGTTAAAGCCCATCACGTCGACCTGATATACATAGCGCTACCGATGGCTTCGCAGCCGCGTATCCTGCGTTTGCTGGAGGAATTGCACGATACGACCGCCTCGATCTATTTCGTTCCGGACGTCTACTTGTTCGACCTGATCCAGGCACGCGTTGACACGGTCGGAGGCCTGCCGGTCGTTGCCGTGTGCGAATCGCCCTTCTATGGTGCCGACGGCCTGATCAAGCGCTTGAGCGACATCATCCTTGCGTGCGCGATCCTGGTGCTGATTGCGCCTTTGATGTTGGCCATCGCAATCGGTGTAAAGCTGGATTCGCCGGGTCCGGCCCTGTTCAAACAGCGCCGTTATGGCCTTGACGGCCGGCAGTTCGTGGTCTACAAATTCCGCTCGATGCGCGTGCTCGATGAGGGCAACGTCATCAGGCAGGCCACGCGCGACGACCCTCGTGTTACGCGTTTCGGCGCCTTCCTGAGAGCCTCCTCGCTCGATGAGTTGCCGCAGTTCATCAATGTGCTCCAGGGCCGCATGAGCGTAGTTGGACCGCGTCCTCACGCCATAGCCCACAACGAGACGTACCGCAAACTCATTCGCGGCTACATGATCCGTCACAAAGTCAAACCCGGTATCACCGGTCTGGCGCAGGTCAACGGCATGCGCGGTGAAACCAGTTCCCTTGACAAGATGCAGATGCGCATCGACTACGATCTTGCGTACCTGCGGAGCTGGTCGCTGTTGCTCGACCTGCAGATCGTTCTGAAGACGATCCTGGTTGTTCTGAGGCGGCAGAATGCCTACTGAGAAAAGTTCAGGCGGCATCGACCCGATAGCGATAGCCGAGCCCGCGCACCGTCTCGATCGCCTTGTCGTGGCCGCTCGGCGCCAGACCCTGGCGAAGCCTGCGGATATGCACGTCGACCGTGCGTTCTTCAACGAATGCATCATGGCCCCAGATTTCATCGAGGAGTTTGGCGCGGCTGAAAATGCGACCGACGTGAGTCATGAAAAAATGCAACAAACGGAACTCTGTGGTCCACAAATCTATTTCGCAGTCGCCAGCAGTGATGCGGCGCGCAGCCGGATCCAGTTGAAGCCCTGCGATCTCGACCACGTCGTCGGCCAGTTGCGGCGTGCGCCTGCGCATCACCGCCTTGATGCGTGCAAGCAACTCGCGCCCGGAATACGGTTTAGTGACGTAATCGTCCGCCCCGCCCTCCAGCGCCGCAACCTTGTCCTGTTCTTCCGCGCGCTCGCTGATCAGGACAATCGATATGTCCTTGGTACGCTGATCGCTGCGAATGCGGCGCGTGAATGGAAGCCCGGGTATGCCCGGCAACACCCAGTCGAGCAAAATGAGGTCGGGCCGGCGTTCGCGCACGAGCGCCTCGGCCTCGGGTAAATTCTCGGCGCAACGAACCTTATATCCGGAGTTTTGAAGATTGGCGGCAAGAAGCTGCCGAGAGTATGTCTCGTTTTCGACTACGAGAATTGAGCCGTCCATAACCTTCTCCTTGTTCTTGGAATCCCGCAGGGCATCCGCGCGC
>JANMYN010000344.1:0-1871 GCA_031382195.1 Betaproteobacteria bacterium | reverse complement strand
AAAGCCAGGCGCGCAAACATGGCGAGACCCAGGCCCATTTTTCTTGCGAAAGCGCGCTGATTCTGGGGAAGGCGACCTACCAGAATCGAGATAAAAATAATGTTATCGATGCCCAATACAATTTCTAGCGCGGTTAATGTGCCTAACGCTATCCACGCCTCGGGGCTTGCCAGCCATTCAAACATCGACTTCTCCTAATTCTTTTTTCGATTTGAGGACGGTTCTGCCCTTCAGCGGCATGGTGACCCTCCCTGCAACGGAGCGATTTCGGAAGGCAGACTACACGTTGCCTCGGAGAAAATAAATCTATCCCTTTATTCTCTTCACACCCGGCGCATGCCTGCTGCAATCTCGGCATAGGCACGGTACGGCCGCTTCACATCTTCAGCCAGGCCGCGGTGGGTCACCTGACCGGCGTGCACCTGCAAGCCGTTCGCCAGTCCCACATCTTCAGGTAACGCGCCGAGTCCGTGGTCGGCAAGCTTGAGCACATAGGGGAAAGTTGCCTGCGTCAGCGCCAGCGTCGCGGTGCGCGCGCAGGCGGCGGGCATGTTGGGCACGCAGTAGTGCACCACGCCTTCTTCCACGAACAACGGTTGCGAATGCGAAGTCGGGCGCGAGGTCTCGGCGATGCCGCCCTGGTCGATCGCAATGTCCACCAGCACGGAACCCGGCCGCATGCGCTGCAGGAGCTTGCGCGAGATCAGCCTGGGGGCGAGCTTGCCTGGCACGAGCAGCGCGCCAATCACGAGGTCGGCCTGTGCAACCTGCTCTACCATCGCCAGCGCTTCCGAGTAACAAGTTTTCACGCGTCCGCGGTAAATCTCGTCCAGATGCGCGAGGCGCTCCAGGTCGACATCGAGCACCGTAACCTCGGCACCCATGCCGGCGGCGATCTGCACCGCGTTCGCGCCGGAGGCGCCGGCGCCGATGACAACCACTCTTCCCGGCGCAACGCCGGGCACACCGCCTAGCAGCACACCGCTGCCTCCGTTGGCCATCTGCAGCGCCCAGGCACCAACCTGAACCGAAAGCCGTCCGGCGATCCGCGACATTGGTGCGAGTAGCGGCAATCGGCCCTGCGCGTCGGTCACCGTCTCATAAGCGATTGCGCTGGCGCCGCAAGCCAGCAGTGCGTCGAGCAACTCTGGGTCTGGCGCCAGGTGCAGATAAGCAAACAGGATCTGCCCGCGGCGCAACAGCCCGAACTCCGCCGGCTGCAGCTCCTTGACTTTCACCACCATGTCCGCGCAAAAGACTTCCCTGGCGGAAGCAACGACTCGCGCGCCAGCCGCGAGGTAGTCACCATCGGGAATTCCGATGCGCGCGCCAGAGCCGGTTTCGACGTGAACCTGGTGGCCGACTTCACAGAGTGCGTGAGCACCCGCTGGCGTGAGCGCGACGCGATACTCGTGATCCTTGATTTCCCTGGGTACGCCGACCAGCATGCGGATCCCTCCTCAGCCGATAACTGTATCCGCCGCGAGCTGCGCCCGCAATCAGGACGCCAGGGAGCGTGTCGCGGAAGATGGCGGGGACGCCGAGCGCTGCTGCTTCAGCAGGAACAACAACCGTATGATGAACAGAGCGGCGAGCAACACCGCGAAAGTGAACGGCTCGGTGATGTCCTTTTTTACCAGCCACCAGAAATGCGCAACGCCCAGTGCAGACAGCAGATAGATCAATCGATGCAGCCATTGCCAGCGCTTCGCGCCGAGGCGTTTTACCATTGCGTTGGTCGACGTGAGCGCCAGCGGAATGAGCAGCACGAACGCGGCAAATCCCAGCATGATGAACGGGCGCTTGCCGATGTCCTTGACGATATCTTTCCAGTCGAAGAACTGGTCCAGCCAGATATAGGTGGTGAAGTG
>JANMYN010000337.1:0-2778 GCA_031382195.1 Betaproteobacteria bacterium | reverse complement strand
GCCAGTTTCAGGATCTGATCACACCATGGCGACAAGGCCGGAAAGAAACCCGGCGCAAGGCACAAGGCAAGGATGATGTCGGTTGAACTGGCTTTGAAAAACTCGACGGGCGCTCACCCGGCTGAGCGATTACACAAAACGTTGACAGGCGACGCAGCGGGTTTGCCGGGCTGAGGCGATCGCGAACATCATCTTTTGCCGTCTGTGTGCGAGCGCACAGAGTGTCCTGGCTGCGGCGGGGATAGTGGGGCTACGCTTCGAGGTTCCCATAACGATCCACGCTGGTGCATCTCAGGCAACGTGACTGTTTTGTATGAATCGCCGCATGAAAGGAATATTGCCATGCTGTATATGATTGCCGTTGTTCTTATCCTCCTCTGGCTCCTGGGGCTTGTCACCGCCACCACCATGGGTGGTTTCATCCACATTCTTCTGGTGATCGCCATCGTGGTCGTCCTGCTCAGAGTGATCAGCGGACGCAGCCCCGTCTGACACCGATTCAGACCGGAGGACAAGTCAGCACGCGGAGTCCAACGCCGACAACAGAGGTAAGCAAGACTGTTTGGGCAGGAGCCGGCGTCGCGTAGTGCCTTGGGGTGCTCTCGATCCAAGCCAAGGACTACGCGAAGGCGCCGCGCGCGATCCCTCGCTCGATGCGATTTCAAGAAGCAATGTTCCTGACGATCTGGTAACACGAGCACGACGCCGCCTCGAGGCCGCGTTGATTGACGATTTTTATTCTGCCGCGGTTGTACTCGATCAGTTTGCGCTTCTGCAACTGCCCTGCAGCGGTGGTCACGCCCTCTCGCCGCACACCCAGCATGTGTGAAAGGAATTCCTGCGTGAGGTGGATGTCGTTTGACTGTATCCGGTCCCGGGTCATCAACAGCCAACGAGCGAGACGCTCCTGCACCACGTGAAAACGATTGCAGGCGGCGGTCTGTGCGACCTGGGCCATCAATGTATGCGTATAGCGGTAAAGCGCTAGCTGCAATGGCGCGCTTCGCCGGAATTCCTTGAGAAAGCGCGCCGCTTTCATCCGCATCGCCGCGCCGGCTCCCTGTACCAGCGCGCGAACCGGCGATACGTCGACCCCGAGTGCCAGGGCGGTCCCGACCATGCCTTCGCGGCCGACCATGCCGATTTCCAGGGCCGATCGGCCATCTACCAGCGTCAGCAACGACACCAGGGATTGATCCGGAAAGTAGACATGCGAGATCGTCTCCCCGGGCTCGTAAAGCACATCGCCGAAAATTAACGTGACCTGCTCGAGTCCGCTAGCCAACCGCTGATACTGCATGCGCGGCAGGGCAGCGAGCAGGCTGTTTACGATAGGCGATTGCTTCGGAACGGGCATCGGATTCCTCCTTGATTGGTTGCGTTCCACCGGGAATCCCAGCAGACGGCACAAGGAGAGGGGCGGACACAAACCCGATGTCGAAAGCTAAATATCGAATACTTGCCAAGGCCGCCACGAGTATACGGTGATAGACGCCGCCGCTTCGGAGCGTTTGGCGGCGCATGCGCAACGAACGACATTGCCGCTAGTTAAAGCGCTCGCGGACAACACGAACTGCTTCGCGCGTGCGTCACCTAGCGTTTCGCGGCCAGAAACCCGATCAACATGCCGGCAGCAATCCCGGCACCGACCGCGGTCCATGGATTGTCGTGTACGTAATGGTCAGCGGCGGCGGCTGTTTCCCTGGTCCGCTCGAAAACCGGTTGAGAGACATCCGTCAGTGCGGCCTTCGCTCTGCTGAGTCTGTCCTGGAATTTTGTCCGCGCCACTGAGAAGCCTTCGTCGGACACCGTCACCGCGGACTTCAGCAGTTCCTCGCTGTCGGTGATCATGGTCCTGAAATCGCTGATCATCCGGCCGCTGGCCTGATCAAATTCGTCTCCCGCCCGATCCAAAATCGCTGGCCTTTTAATCATTTCTTTCTCCTTAGATTGCCGTCAGGTTTTGCCTCGGTCCCGCCTCTTGGTGCACATATCTCGGTGCACTTTATCTTCGGTGAACAGCCCAGCCCCAATTTCGTAGTGACGACGCTGCCGTCGATCTCCAGGCCGGCGCTGGTGCTTGCAGACACGTCGCTACGATTGTCGCACCCGGCGATGAGGACAGATGACATTGCGCCTGCAAGCCTCACACCCGGAACGAGAACCTTCGATCGACATGAACGCAGGCGTGCTGCGCACGCTCAAGAAGAGTGACATCATCGGCGCGTCGTGCAGGGCGGTCTGTGTGCTGGCGCGCATTGGGCGAAGCGCACCGAGCGAGCGTTCCATTCAGCACCGTCGCCTTCCCGCGCAACGGCCCGGGCCCCGTGACTGCGCTGCCTATCGAGCCGAAGCCTGCTCGTGCCGTGCACCGGGGCCATCGATGAATGCGCTGGTTCAGGCTTGAGCCGACTGTTTCCCCGCGAAATCGGTGCTCTGTGCGCTGGCGTACATACGGCGCACAACTTCTCCGCTAGCCTTTCACGTGCCGCGCAAACCGGCCATCGCGCCGAACCTCTTACTCTCGGGACACGAAACGCTCGATTCATCATGCTCCCTCCGCACGCACCCACGCAGAATCATCTTCTCGCCGCGCTGCCGGCAGCGGATTACGCGCGCCTGCTCGCGCATCTGGAGCTCACGCCCTTGCCTCTGGGCTGGGCTGTCTACGAATCGGGCACTGAGCAGGGTTATGTGTATTTCCCCACCAGCAGCATCGTGTCGCTGCTCTATGTCATGAAGGACGGCTCCTCGGCGGAGATCGCCATCGTGGGCAAC
>JANMYN010000279.1:0-8453 GCA_031382195.1 Betaproteobacteria bacterium | reverse complement strand
GGCAAGATGGCCTTCGACGGCGACGTCTGGCAGTGGCATCAGGACTACGGCACCTGGAAGAACGACGATCAGATGCCCGAGCCGCGGGCGATGAACGTGGCGATCTTTCTCGGCGAAGTCAACGAATTCAACGGGCCGCTGATGTTCATTCCCGGCAGTCACAAGCTTGGCGTGCTCGACGCGCAACACGACACGTCGACCACCAGTTATCCATTGTGGACCATCAACCACGAAACCATCCGCAAGCTGGTCGAGCGCGGTGGCATCGTCGCGCCGAAGGGTCCCGCCGGCTCGATGATCCTGTTTCACTCCTGCCTCGTGCACGCGTCGAACTGCAACCTGTCGCCGTGGGATCGCATCAACGTTTATTTGAGCCTGTGCACGGTTTCCAACCATATCCGTCGCTTCAAGCGACCGGAATTTATCGCGCACCGGGACTTCCGGCCGATCGAGTGCCTGCCGGACGATTGCCTGTTGAAGGACTATGACGTCGCCCTGCCCTGGAAAGACGGCACGCCCGAAGAAGCGCTCAAGCCGCTCGCCGCCTGACCGGAGGCCCGGATGAATCTGTACGCCAAACTCCGCGAGCGCGAAGCGCAGGGCAAACCGCTGCGCGTCGGCCTGGTCGGCGCCGGAAAATTCGGCGCCATGTATCTTGCGCAGGTACCGAAGACGCCGGGACTGCATCTTGCCGGCATCGCGGATCTTTCGCCGGAGAATGCCAGGACGAATCTGCAGCGGGTGGGCTGGAAATCGGAACGCTATGCGGCTCCTTCCTTGGACGCAGCGTTTTCTTCCGGCCTCACGCACGTGGGCGACGATTGGCGGGCGCTCATTGCGCATCCGCTGATCGACATCGTAGTCGAGGCTACGGGGAATCCGATTGCCGCAGTCGAACACGCGTTGGCCGCCTTCAAGCATGGCAAGCATGTGGTGATGGTCACGGTCGAAGCCGATGCCATGTGCGGGCCGTTGCTGGCGCGCCGCGCCAGCGAAGCTGGCGTGGTCTACAGCCTGGCCTACGGCGACCAGCCGGCGCTGATCTGCGATCTGGTCGACTGGGCGCGTGCAGCAGGCTTCAACGTGGTTGCCGCGGGCCGCGGGCACAAATGGTTGCCGCACTTCGCGCAATCAACGCCGGAAACAGTGTGGGGCTACTACGGTCTGACGCCGGAGCAGGCGAAGACCGGCGGGCTGAATCCGAAAATGTTCAATTCCTTCCTCGATGGTTCGAAGCCGGCCATCGAGAGTACGTCCGTGTGCAATGCCACCGGGCTCACACCGGCGCCTCACGGGTTGCTGTTTCCGCCCGCGAGCGTCGACGACATTCCCAACGTGATGCGCCCGATCTCGGAAGGTGGGCACCTGCATCACAAAGGCCAGGTCGAAGTCATTTCGTCGCTCGAGACCGACGGCCGGGTTATCCCCTACGATATCCGCTTCGGCGTGTTCGTGGTCTTCGAGGGGGAAACGGATTACATCCGCAACTGCTTCAAGGAATACATGGTGCGCACCGACTCTTCGGGTCGCTATGCCTGCCTGTACAAGCGCTGGCACCTGATCGGGCTGGAAGTTGGAATCTCCGTCGCATCAGTCGGCCTGCGCGGCGAATCCACCGGCTCACCGACGGGATTCCGCGCCGACGTGGTCGCAACCGCAAAACGCAATCTGAAGCCCGGAGAAATTCTCGACGGCGAAGGCGGGTACACAGTGGTCGGCAAACTGATGCCGGCGGCGGCATCACTGAAAATCGGCGCCTTGTCACTGGGGCTGGCGCACAACGTTAGGCTGCTTAAGCCGGTCGCAGCTGGCCAGCCGGTTCGCTGGATCGATGTAGTGGTCGACGAGACCAGCTACGCAGTTAAAATTCGCCGCGAGATGGAAAAATTGTTCGCACCAGCTCCGGAAAGGGCGCTGGCGAGTTGAGCCAGGCCGGGCACGCCCGGCAGGCTGGTTAATCCATTAGTCCGGACCCGGGAGCTACCATGTCGATCACGAAAAGCTTGAGCAGATGGGTAGCCGCTGTTGTTTCCACCTTGGCAATATGGAGCGGATTCACGATGCAAATTCAAGCGATCGGCGATGATTCAGTGGCGAGAACCATGACGGTCGTTCGAATTTACACAGGCGCGGACAACCGGTCGCATTTCGAGGACCTGCAGATCCCGCTCAAGAGCACGGGCAAAGTCGGGTTCCTGTCGGAGCTGATGAAAGCCACTGGCATCGTGTTCCGCGAAACCGGCGGGGACTACAGCTATGACTTCCATACTGCGCCCCGTCGTCAATACGTGGTGAATCTCGAGGGTGAAGTGGAAATCGAGGTCGGGGACGGGACGAAACGCATTCTGCGCAGCGGCGACATCCTGCTCGCTGAGGACACCACCGGGCAGGGACACATCAGTCGCGCCGTGGCGGGAAAACCGAGGAAGTCGTTGTTCATTACGCTGGATTAGCAGGTTCTTGAAATCGTCCGCTAAAGAAAGCAACTCTCACCGCAGAGGACGCGGATACCCTACGTGCGTAGCACGTCGGAGTACCCTTTTAGGACGCAGAGGAAATCCAAAAAACTGAAATTTGCGGAATTATGCTGACGGACATCATCAAGTTGAACGTCAACGCACTTCAGTTTGCACCGTGGCAACAGCTTTGTGGACTTACCCGGCCTCGTTTCCTCTGCGTCCTCCGCGGTGAATGAGTCTTTATCTTGAGTCAGCGAGCGGTGAGTCCGCCTTCACCCGGTGCGTAATCTGGACAGATATTTCATCCCCTCTATCGCGCGGCTGCCGTACCAGGAGGTCATTTCGCCGTCGATCAACGATACGGTAACCGGCGATTCCGCCTCCTCCAGAGCCGTCGGAACGAAAAAGTGGTCGGCAGCCGCAAGCGTCTGGCGGATTTCGTCGAGGTGGCGTTCCCGGAACGTGTATGGTTCGGAGGAAAGAAGAACGCGATCCACATGCGCTACGAGTTCCGCGGTGAACTCGAGCTTTGGATAACGATCCTTGCTTTCGATTTCCACCGTATCCCAACCCACCGCGGCCAGCGTCCGCGAGACGTAGGTATCGCGCGACACCGTCATCCACGGCGACTTCCAGATCAGATACAGGACGCGTTCGCGCGGCAAATTCGCGCAAGCGTGGACCGCATCGGAATAGGCCTTCTGAAATGCCTCGCACAATTCCGCAGCCTTGCCCTCGCGCCCGAAAATATTGCCCAACAGCCGGTACAACGGCAGATTGTCGAGCGGACCCAGCGGATGAGTCACGATCACGTTTGGCACGAAATTCGCGAGCTGATCGATTGTCGGTTTTTCGTTTTCGTCGATATTCACAATCAGATGCGTCGGTGCAAGCTGGCGAATCGCATCGATGTCCACACTCTTGGTGCCGCCGACTTTGGGCACTGTCTTTATCTTGTCTTTTGGATGGATGCAGAACCCGGTCCGGCCTACGAGGCGATCGCCTATTCCAAGGGCGAACAGCAATTCGGTGACGCTGGGAACGAGGCTGACGATGCGGGCATCGGCTCGCGCCAATGCATGCGCCCGTCCGATGGCATCGACTACACGGGAAGAATTCGCGTCCATTTACGTTTTTCGTTTCGGCGATCTTTTTTTGCGCGCTTTGGCCGGCTCTACGGAATTGGCGGCGGGCGCCGCCGACAACGGGATGACGCTTTCCTTCAACGTACGCAGTACGAAGCTCGATTTGCTGTGCCGGATGCCGGGAATCCGGTACAGGCGCTCGCGCAGCAAGCGCTCGTAATCGCGGGTGTCCCTCACGGCGATGCGGATGTAGTAATCATAGTCGCCGGATACCAGGTAGGCCTCCATCACCTCCGGAATCTGCTCCAGTATCTTGCCGAATTCGTACAGCGTTTCGTCAGTATGACTCTCCAGCGTGACCTGCACGATCACGGTTTCGGATAGTCCGATCGAAGCCGGGTCGACGCGTACCGTGTAACCCTGGATCACGCCCTCGTTCTCCATGCGCTTGATTCGCGCCCAGCACGGCGTTGAAGACAAACCCACGCGTTCACTGATCGCCTGCAGACTGGCGCGTGCGTCTTCCTGCAGGACTTTCAGGATGGCCAGATCGAATTTATCGACATTCATTCTACGTATTCGCCTATTAGCAGTAAATTTTTCCAATATTAGCGCTAATTGCTAGAAAATGAGATGCCTTTTCTGGCATCGGCCACGTACGATGTGCCCATGAGCAACCTCGCCCACCCAGCCGTCCTGCCCGCGCAAACCGGCGCGGCATGCGTCGCCGTCAGCGGAGCAAAGTCGCTGCTCGACACGCTGGTCGCGCTCGGCGTGGATACGATCTTCGGCTATCCCGGCGGCGCCGTCCTGCCAGTTTACGACGCGTTGCATGGCGAGCAGCGCATCCGCCACGTGCTGGTTCGCCACGAGCAGGCCGCCGTGCATGCCGCGGAAGGGTATGCGCGCTCTACCGGGAAGCCCGGCGTCGTGCTGGTGACATCCGGCCCTGGCGTAAGCAACACCATTACCGGGTTGCTGGATGCAATCTGCGATTCCGTGCCGGTGATCTGCATCAGCGGCCAGGTCGCAACCCACTCCATCGGCACCGACGCATTTCAGGAATGCGACGCGCTCGGCCTGTCCCGGCCGGTGACGAAATGGAACGCGCAGATCCGCAGCGCCGACCAGGTCGCAGCGCTGGTGCGCAAGGCTTTCGACATCGCCACCACGGGACGACCTGGCCCGGTGCTGCTCGATTTCCCGAAGGACATCCAGCAGGCGACGTTCGATGCGCCGAGCCGGGCGCCCGAAGCTACCGAGGAAGCGCCGCGTAGACCGCTGCGGCGCGGCCGGCTGCGCGATGCCGTGGACCTGCTGAAACAGGCGCGCCGCCCGGTGTTCTACGGGGGCGGCGGCTTGATCAATTCCGGCCCCGAGGCTTGTGCCTCGTTCACCCGGCTGGTGCAGCGTACCGGCGCACCCTGCACGTTGACGTTAATGGGACTGGGCGCCTATCCCGCCTCCGATGCGCAGTTTCTCGGCATGCTCGGCATGCATGGCACGCTGGAGGCCAACCTCGCCATGCATCACGCCGACCTCGTTGTCTGCGTGGGCGCGCGCTTCGACGATCGGGTCACCGGCAAGCTCAGCGAATTCTGTCCGAACGCCAAGAAAATCCATCTGGATATCGATGCGTCTTCGATCAACAAGGTCGTCAGGGCCGATGTGCCTATGGTCGGCGACTGCCTCGATCTGCTGGAGGCCTTGCACGCCGAACTGGGCGACCATGTTTTTGCGGCGGGTCACCTGGACGGATGGTGGCAAAGCATCGACCAGTGGCGCGCCGCGGATTCGCTCGGATTCGAAACGCGCGACGACTGCATCGTGCCCCAACAACTGATGCAATCGCTGCAGCGGGCGGTCGCCGGACGCGACGCCATCATATCGACCGATGTCGGCCAGCATCAGATGTGGGCCGCGCAGCATATTTGCTTCGAGAAACCCAACCGCTGGCTCACCTCGGGCGGGGCCGGTACCATGGGTTACGGCCTGCCGGCAGCGATCGGCGCCCAGGTCGGCCATCCCGACAAGCTGGTCGTTTGCGTGAGCGGCGACGCGTCTGTGCTGATGAACTTGCAGGAGTTGTCCACCGCCATCCAGCATCGCGCCGCGGTGAAAGTGGTGTTATGCAACAACGGTTACATGGGCATGGTGCGCCAGTGGCAGGAACTCAATCACGGCAGCCGCTACAGCCACAGCTACACCGCGGCGTTGCCCGACTTCGTGGCAGTCGCGAAGGGATTTGGCTGGGGCGCGCGACGCGTAACCGATCCAGCCGAACTTGATGCTGCGATCGCCGAATGCCTGGCCAGCGACGGGCCGTTTTTTCTCGACGTGGCGGTTGCTTCGCAGGAAAATTGCTTTCCGATGATCGCCGCCGGCCGTGGCCACCATGAAGTCATGCTGAACGAAACGACGATCTACGGATCGCCAGGCTGAAATCCGGAAAATCAAATGCGCCGAAGACGACCGGTCCGACGCGCACGACAGGAACCGCCCTACCCGGAGCGGATAACCCTGGAGTCGAATTCATACAGGAGTCGGACATGCGGCAAGTTACTCTCGAAGACAAATACACCTCGGACCAGGACAGGGTCTACCTGACCGGCATCCAGGCACTTGTGAGGCTCGCACTGGTCCAGCGCAGGCGCGACATCGCCGCCGGGCTTAACACAGCCGGCTTCATCTCCGGCTATCGCGGCTCGCCGCTGGGCGGACTCGACGAAGCGCTGTGGAAAGCGAAAAAACATCTCGAAACGCATCACGTCAAATTCCAGCCCGGCATCAACGAAGAGCTCGCCGCCACCGCGGTATGGGGTTCGCAACAGGTCGAGACCCTCGGTGCATCGAACTACGAGGGCGTGTTCGCGCTCTGGTACGGCAAGGGGCCTGGTGTCGATCGCTGCGGGGACGTGTTCAAGCACATGAACTTCGCCGGCACTTCGAAGCACGGCGGCGTTCTGCTGGTCGCCGGCGACGACCACGGCGCCTATTCCTCGACCCTGCCGCACCAGAGCGACCACCTGTTTTCGGCGTCCATGATCCCGGTACTGTATCCGTGCAATGTGCAGGAATACGTCGAACTCGGACTGCATGGCTGGGCCATGTCGCGCTTTTCCGGTTGCGCCATCGGCTTCAAGGCCTTGGCCGATACGGTCGAATCGTCCGCGTCGATCCAGGCCGATCCGTTTCACGTCAAGACGCTGGTGCCCACCGATTTCACCATGCCGGAAGGCGGCTTGAATTTCCGCCTGTCCAACGATGCGCTCGGCCTGCAGGCACGCAAGCAGGAAGCGTTGATGCAGGACTACAAGATTTATGCAGCAATGGCCTACGCGCGCCTGAACAAGATCAACCACACGACCATCGATTCGCCCAATGCCAGACTCGGCATCATCGCCTCCGGCAAGTCCTACATGGACGTCCTGGAGGCCCTGGAGGAACTGGGCATCACCGAAGAGAACGCCGCGCAAATCGGCATCCGGCTGTTCAAAGTCTCGATGCCCTGGCCGCTGGAACCCGATGGCGTGCGCGAGTTCTCCAAAGGGCTGGAAGAAATCCTGGTCGTGGAAGAGAAACGCCAGATGGTCGAATACCAGTTGAAGGAGCAGCTCTACAACTGGCACCCGGATGTGCGTCCGCGCGTAATCGGAAAATTCGACGACCAGGGCGAATGGGTGCATCCCCGCGGTGAATGGCTGTTGCCGGCCAAGGCGGATTTCTCCATTGCGCAGATCGCGCGCGTGATCGCCGGGCGCATCGCGCGTTTCCACCAGAGCGACCTGATCAAGGCGCGCCTGACTTTCCTGGAAGCCAAGGAAGCCGTGCTGAAAAAAGCGGTCGATACGCCGCCGCGGCCGGCCTATTACTGTTCGGGCTGTCCACACAACACCTCGACCAAAGTACCCGAAGGTAGCCTCGCGCTGGCCGGCATCGGCTGCCACGTGATGGCCACGGCGATTTATCCGGAGCACAACAAGACCACCTGCCAAATGGGCGGGGAGGGCGCGGCCTGGATCGGCCAAGCGCCGTTCTCGAAGCTGCCGCATGTTTTCGCCAATCTCGGCGACGGCACCTATTTCCATTCCGGTCATCTCGCCATCCGAGCGGCGCTTGCGGCCAAAGTCAACATTACCTACAAGATCCTGTACAACGATGCCGTCGCCATGACCGGCGGCCAGCCGGTGGACGGACAGATTTCGGTCAGCCTGATCGCGCAACAGATGGCGGCGGAAGGTGTCAAGCGCATCGCCGTGGTCACCGAGGACTTGTCGCGTTACGAGGATCGCTCGCAGTTGCCCGCGATGGTTACGCTGAATGATCGTAAGGATATGGAAACCGTTCAGCGCGAATTGCGCGAGCTTGAAGGCGTATCGGTACTGATCTACGACCAGACCTGTGCCGCGGAGAAGCGCCGCCGTCGCAAGAAGGGCGAGTATCCAAAAGCCACGCAGCGGGTGTTCATCAACGAAGCGGTGTGCGAAGGCTGCGGCGACTGCGGCGTGCAATCCAATTGCACTTCGATCCTTCCGGTCGAAACCGAGTTCGGCCGCAAGCGCGCGATCGACCAGTCGTCCTGCAACCAGGATTATTCGTGCGTGAAAGGCTTCTGTCCGAGCTTCGTCACTGTCGAAGGCGGCGTGCCGAGAAAGTCGCGCGCCGCGAAGCAGGCTCTGCCCGCGCAGCTGGAATCGCTGCCCGACCCCGCGATTGCACAATTGAAGGACTCGCCTTACAACATCCTGATCACCGGCATCGGCGGCACCGGCGCCGTTTTTCTGCGACATGCCGGTCATGTCCAGTGCCGAGGTGCCCTTGCTTTCCAGGTGCGCGGCCATGCCCAGCAGCGCGCCGATGGTAATGACGCCGGTGCCGCCGATGCCGGTGATCAGGATGTTGTAAGGCG
>JANMYN010000273.1:0-1871 GCA_031382195.1 Betaproteobacteria bacterium | reverse complement strand
CTCGTCCAACCGTCTGGGAATCTTGCGGTCGATCGCGGAGGGCAGCACGCCGACCACCGGCTTTTTCCCGGTGAAGAGTTCGTACATCACCACGCCCAGCGAGTAGATGTCGCTCGCCATCGTCACGCCGGCGCCACCCTCCTTTTGCTCGGGCGACATGTAGCTCGGGGTGCCCATCACCGGCGCGCTCTCCGCCGCTTCTCCCGCGACGAACAAATGCGCGATGCCGAAGTCGGCGACCATGACATTGCCTTCGGTGTCGATCAGAATGTTGGCCGGCTTGATGTCGAGATGGATCACGCCGTTCTTATGGGCGTAAGCCAGGGCCTTGCACATCTGGATGATGACGTCCACCTTCTGGTGGAAATCGTACTTGCCCTCCGCAATGACTTTCCCCAAATGCGTGCCTTCGACGAACTCCATCACGAAATACGGCACGGCGTCGGCTATGCCGCGATCGATCACATGGATGATATTGGGGTGGTTGAGGCGGGCGATGATCATCGACTCGCGGTTGAAGCACTCGACGACCTCCGGGTCTTCGGTCAGCGTCCGCGAGAGGACCTTGATCGCCACCGCGCGGCCGAGCGAGCCCTGGACGGCCTTGTACACCATGGCCATGCCGCCCTCCCCGATCTTCTCCACCAACTCATAGTCGCCCAACTGTGCCATTGCCGGTCCCGAAGAAGATTCCCATCCGGATAGGTTATCGACAGATCGACGCCGGACTTAAGCAGGATGCCTCGGGGAAAGCCCATGGTTAGAGCGCACACCTTGCGGGGGCGAAGGCCAGAGCGGGTTCGACGCGAATCGTGGCCGACAAATACGCAAGCCCCGGATTCAAGAACTCGAGGCCTATGCCGTTGAATTGGCGATCATGCAATGGGGTCGGGTCCGGCGCGAGGCTTTGCCGGGCAATACATTCAAATATTGGAGACCAGCCGTGCATAAGTATCTGGATAGCAAGGAGTCCAGCGCCGAACTTCTTAGGCTTGTCTTGCCGATGATGGCCCAGCATCCATCGGCTTTTCATCCCGTCAGCTATGCGCTTTGGTACGAATACGTGGCCGGGAAAAACGCGCCGCTCAAAGAGAGTGTCGACAGCGCGCTCAAGGCCGGGGAAAAGTTCACCGAAGAGAAAGTCGCCGCCCTTTACTTCCAGTTCATCGCGGAGCGTGAAGTCGCCGACAGCCGGCGCATGCAAAGCAAGCTGGAACGAATCATGGCCGATCTGACGAAGAAAGTGGCCACGGCGGGTACCCAGGCCAGCGATTACGGCGATTCACTGGACCAATATGGCGAGACGTTGAAGAAGGGCATGGATGTACCGGCCCTGGACGCACTGATCAAGTCCCTGGTCAAAGCCACCCAGACCATGCACGAAGCATCGGCTACCCTGCAAGGGGAGCTGGAATCCAGCAATCACGCGGTAGACGAACTTCGCGCCGAACTGGTGCGCGCCAAAGGAGAAGCGCGCACTGATCCGCTCACCGGCATCAGGAATCGTCGTGGGCTGGAAGACACGGTCAAGCAAGTCGAAGCCGATGCCGAGGGCAACGGCCTCAATGGATCATGCCTGATCATGCTCGACATCGATCACTTCAAGCGTTGCAACGACACCTACGGACATTTGTTCGGCGACAAGGTTATCCGCATCGTCGGGCAGGTGCTTGCGAGCAACGTCAAGGGTCGCGATGCGGCAGCGCGAGTTGGCGGCGAGGAATTTGCGGTATTTCTGCCGGGCACGCCTTTGCATGGCGCACGCGCACTGGCCGAAACGCTCCGCGTGCTCGTGGAGAAGGGGCGTATCAAGCGTGTCGAAACCGGAGAAACGGTCAGCAATATCACCGTGTCGCTTGGCGTCGCCGCGT
>JANMYN010000304.1:0-3399 GCA_031382195.1 Betaproteobacteria bacterium | reverse complement strand
CCACCAGCACCGGAATATGCGATCGCGCGAGAACGTGACTGGTCTCGCTTCCCAGCAACAGGCGCGCCATCCCTCGGCGGCCATGCGACGCCATGACGATCAGTTCGCATTTTTCCTTTTTCGCAATCCTGACGATGGAATCCGCGGGAGATGCATCGACGACATCGACACCCTTGAACGCGACACCCGCCTTTTTGGCGATCGCCTCGATGCTGGCTAGATATTTTCTGGCCGCATCGATGCCCTGCTTCTCGAGCATCTTTTCGGTTTTCTGTGGAAGCACGATCGCGGGTTCCGCGTAGTAAGGCAGCATCACCGGCGCACGCGCGTGGAAACCGACTACGGACGCGCCAACCGCCCTGGCAAGCGCGACACCTTTATCAACCGCCTTACGGGACAGCGCGGAACCGTCTGTCGCGATGAGAATACGTCGATACATGCTTGCCTCCTCCAGACCAGAGTTGAATAAACGTCAATTGTCGAAAGCGCTTGCCAGCGCCTCGCAACGACTGCTCAGGCCGCCATCTGCGATACACGCATTGCCTGCGACGTGACCCGCGCTGGTGCGGCCGCCGAACCGGGCGTTCTCTGCCGGCTACCGCGACGAGCGCAATCTTTTGCGACCGGCGATTCGAGTTTTCGCCGCAGTCCGTCAATATCGTTCAACACGACCTCGCGGCGACTGACATCCATCAAGCCCGACGAGGCGAACGCCGACAGCGCCCGGCTGACCGTTTCCAGTTTTATGCCCAGATAGCTGCCCAGTTCCTGGCGCGTCATGCGCAGCACGAAGGATGACTTCGAGCAGCCAAGGCGCCCGAAACGCTCCGACAGGCCGAGCAGAAAAGCGGCGACGCGCGCTTCCGCATTGAGCATGCCCAGCAGCCGGACCATGTTCTGGCGGTGTACCAGCTCGCGGTTGAAGATGGCGTAGACAAGGCGTTCGATCCCGGGCATGCGACGTCCGAGGGCCGCGATGCGCGCGAAGGGCACGATGATGACATGACAGGAATCCAGCGCGATTGCATCCTCGGTGTAGTGTCCCTGGTCGAATCCGTCAACACCGATCGCGTCTCCCCGCATCGGGAATGCCAGCACCTGTTCGTTGCCCGCTCCATCCAGGCTGACCGTCTTCAGGAACCCGGATCGCACAACGTACAGGGCTTCGAATTCGTCACCGGCCCGGCAAAGGGTTTCGCCCGGCTGCAGCCTGCGCACCGGAAATTCGACATCGGCCATGGCTGCGGGAACGTCCATCGGGAAGTTGAGCATGTCCGCCAGTTCCGCGAGGCCGACGACAGCCCGGTTACGGAGCGCGGCCACATGCAGCGCAACAGGCGGGGAACCGTCATGGCCGCTCGATCCGAGGCAAACAACATCCGAGTCGTACATCGCTTTCTCCTTTTTAGTTGTATTCAATTGCTGCCGACCGGCCGATCGCCGGCCGCTTCGACCCAACCGCGCAGGATCCCTGGCACCAGTCCGAATTCCTGGGACTTGTACTGAATCCGCCTCACCGATGACATTGATCCCCGCGACCATCTGCACCATTGCGACGAGTCGCTTTCTGATTTCGGGGGCGTCTTCCACCACAAAAATATTCATCGCGTTGTCGGCCACTACTTGCATGGTGCACAGTGTGCAGAGACCAACAGAGCCGGGCCATCGGCGGAGGCTGATTCCGTCGGGCGGAAAAATCCGGTCTGGCGTCGGATTATTCCTATCGGGGAGGAGGCAAAAGGCGGCTGCGCCCGGCGCTGGACAAACCAGGCTGGCGCAAGCTCTGCGGCGGCTACCAGGAAAATTCCTACTCGGAAAGAGAAGGGGTGCCAACCCGCTCGCTTGTAAGATTGTCGTGATCCGGGGTCGCACGGATGACCGGATTGCAATCCCGGCCGTTGTTGATTGTTGCCCCGATTATCGCCATCGCCCCACAATACTCTGTACGGTAGCGAACATAGGGGAACAAAATCGGCGCGCGTACGCGCGCCGGAGCCGGGCCGACTTAGGTCGGGAAGTCGAGAAGTCCGTGCTCGAGGGCGTAGCGAACCAGCTCGGCGATCGATCCGAGCTTCATTTTTTCCAGGATATGGGTTTTGTGCGTGCTCGCCGTCTTGACGCTCAGGCTCAGCCGCTCCGCGATGCCGGTGACGGATTCGCCGCTGGCCAGCATCAGGAATATTTCGAACTCGCGATCAGTGAGCCGCTTGTGGGGCAATTCGCTGTCGGCTGATTGCAGCCCGAGGGCCAGCGCTTCTGCGACCGCAACGGTAGCCGGCGCCTGCTCGGCCCACGCGGCACCGGACGAGCACGCGGTAGCGACGCAGACGACAAATGCAATGTCGGGGGGCGAACAACGGCGGCGCATAGGCACGACAAGAACGAAGAAAGGTAAAAGGTAAAAGGTGAAAGGTAAAAGGTAAAAGGTAAAAGGTGAAAGGTGAAAGGTAAAAGGTGAAAGGTAAAGACGGGGTCTCGGGACTCGGACAAATGTGGCTTCACTCGGCACCCCTCAAGGGCGCCGTTCGAGCGGGTATTGAAAAGAAGGTATGAAAAGAACCCTCGCACCTTATGGCCGAATACCCGGGCAAAGCCGGGAGTACCTTCTTAGGCCGGTTATCCCGAAGCCGGTATCCTGCGGAACCCCGTGGGCACCTTTTAACTTTTACCTTTTACCTTTCCTCTTTCCTCTTTCCCCTTTCCCCTTTCCCCTTTCCTCTTTAACCTTTCCCCTTTCCCCTGAGTTTCAGCCGCCGCGGCTTCACCGAGATCGAGTTCGATCCTGGCCACTTTCCCGGCACCGGGCAGGATGCGGAACCCAAGCGCGGCCGCCACGTCGAGCATGCGTTGATGGTCCGGCAACACGTTGCCGCAAAGTTGCTGCGTTCCGCGCTGGCGGCAATAGGTAATGAGCCGCGAGAGCAGCACCCGGTCGAGGCCCGTTTCGGACCAATCCGGACGCACCAGGACGGCGAACTCGGCACTCTGGTTGCCCGGGTCGCTCACGGCCCGCACTTCTGCCACCAACTCGCCCTGCCGCGCCCGCGCGACCGCGTTGCCGCCGAGCCAGCATGAAAATACCGGCGCCGGAAAAACGCGCAACAGCGGTGCGCAAGCGAGCGCAATAGCATGGCTGTCAACGATGGCCGTGGGTGCATGGATGAACAACAACGCATCGAGTTGCGGAACGATGTCCAGGCTGCCCACATCCGGATAGCACGGATGGTCTCCGACGCGATCATGCTTGGGATTGACCAGGCGCAGCGCTCCCTGGAATCCGCCTTCGAGAAGGTTACGCGTGACCGCTGCCCCCACGCTGCCGCTTCGCCCGCTCGCGCCGATGACCGCGACGGATTGGGGAGCGAACAAATACTGAAGATTCCGGGTAGTCAATGTCGG
>JANMYN010000207.1:0-4751 GCA_031382195.1 Betaproteobacteria bacterium | reverse complement strand
TATCGCGATACCGCAGCACACTAGGCGGACTGGGCATAACGAGTGCACCCATTCAATCAGGACGGCATCTTCCGTTATTACCCGGAGCTGGACGGCTGACCTCGGCGATGCCCGGGGACGAAGTGTATGATTGCGCGTACGAGGAGGACTTTCACGTGACCTATAAAGCCAGAAAACTAAAATCCGTCGAAGCCCAGAGTGTGCGCGGGCGTGTCAGCCCGGAAGAATGGGAAGTGCGTTGCGACCTTGCGGCGGCCTACCAACTGGCGGCCCAATTCCGCTGGACCGACCTGATATTCACGCATTTCACCGCGCGCGTGCCGGGTTCGCCGCACATTCTGATCAATCCGTACGGACTCATGTTCGACGAGATTACAGCGTCGAGCATTGTCAAGATCGACCATGAAGGCAATGTCGTCGACGATACCACCGGGCTGGGCGTTAACTATGCGGGATTCGTGATCCATGGCTGCGTGCATGAGGCGCGGCCGGAAATCAATTGCGTCATCCACACGCATACGCGCGCGGGTGTCGCCGTGTCGGTGCAGAAGCACGGGTTGCTGCCGTTGAGTCAGCATGCGCTGCGTAACTACGCCATGCTGACTTACCATGACTACGAAGGCATCGCACTGGAGTTGGAGGAGCGGGGGCGCATGGCCGCCGACCTGGGCAAGACTTCCAAAGCCATGATCCTGCGCAACCATGGGCTGCTCACGCTGGGGGATTCGGTCAGCGAGGCTTTCGAGCTGATGTACTACCTCGATACCGCCTGCCAGATCCAGATCGACGCGCTGGCCGGCGGCCGGGCAGAGGTTGGCCTGATAGACGAGCAAACCGCACAGAAAGGTTTCGAGCAATTCAAGGGGCCGGGCGGCGCCGAAGTCAACAAGGGCTGGCAGGCTCTGCTGCGCATGCTCGACCGCAAGGGTGTGGACTATAGGAGCTAGAATACCGTGACGACGTGACGGTCGTGACGATCGTGACGAGGTAAGGGCCGTAAGCCTTTCGGCTTCCCAATCCAGAAATTGGACCTCGGATCGCGCGATCTTCGTTCTTGCTCTTACTCGTCACGACCGTCACGTCGTTACGATCGTCACGGCTCTTACGAACATCATGAAAACCGACTTTTCTCTATCCGGGCTGGCACCGGAATTCCTTTGGACGATCGTCATCGTCTCGGCGGTGATCCTTGCCAACATCGCCATTTCCGCGATATTGCGCGGCCGCGGCTGGCTGTCCAGGGAAACCAAGCTGCGCGCGTCGGTGTTCTGGCGCAATTTCTCTCTCCTGATTGCTTTCATCGCGCTGATTTTCATCTGGCGGGCGGAACTGCGCGCCGCCGCATTGTCGCTGGCCGCATTGAGCGTCGCCCTGGTGCTGGCCGGCAAGGAAATGTTCACCTCCGTGTTCGGCTACATTCATCGCACCACGTCCGGAAGCTTCGGTTTCGGCGACGTCATCGAGATCAACAACATCAAGGGCGAAGTCATCGACCAGACGTTGTTGTCGACGACGGTGCTCGAAATGAGCGAGGAGCATCTGTTTACCGGCAAGGTGGTGCAGTTCCCGAACAGCTTCTACGTCACCCACGCGATGAAGAATTATTCCAGGCTCGGGGATTACCAGCTCGGGATGGTCAGCATCCCGCTTGCAAACGGCAGCGATCTCGATACGGCACGGCGCATCCTCGCCGAGGTCGCCAACTCGGTGTGTTCCGAATTTGTCGCGCCCGCGCATGCCGCGCTGCGTGAACTGGAAGGCGAGCAGTTCATCGTGATGCCGTCAGCGGAACCGAGAGTGAGCATCAGGCTGGGCGAAGGTGGCAAGACGACTTTGTTGCTGCGCTTTCCCTGCCCGGCCAGCCAGCGTACCCGTACCGAGCAGGAACTGCTGTCGAAATATCTGACCGGAATGAGGGCCGCGGGACAGAGGACAGAAGACGGAGGACAGAAGACGGAGTAGGAACCTACGAACCTAAGCCGGTTCCTGCTTTTGCCTTCCAAGTCGCTCTTCACTCCGTCGTCAGTCTTCTGTCTTCTGTCCTCGGTCCTCTAACCTGCGATCGTCACGCCGCCGTCTGCGACTATGGTCTGGCCGGTAATGAAGGCCGCAGCCCTGGACGCGAGGAATACGGCAATCGCGCCGATGTCATCCGGCTCGCCGATACGGCGCAACGGTGTCTGCGATTCGTAGCGTTGCAGGATCTCGGGATTTTCCCAAAGTGCGCGCGCAAAGTCGGTCTTCACCAGGCCGGGAGCGATGCAATTAACGCGTATGTTGTGCGGCCCCCACTCCATGGCGAGGTTGCGGGCGAGCTGCATATCCGCGGCTTTTGAGATTGCGTAGGCACCAAGCACCGAGGTGCCTTTCAGGCCGCCGATCGAGGACACAATGATCACGGCGCCATCCTTGCGCTGCGCCATTTCCGGCAGCACGAGATTCGCCAGCCAGTGATTTGAGACGATGTTGTTCTGGAGAATCTTGTTGAAGGCGTCGTCCGGCATGTTCGCCATCGGGCCGTAGTAGGGATTGCTGGCCGCATTGCAGACCAGCACATCGATTCGTCCCCATTGTTTGCGCGTCTGAGCCACCAAATTCTCGAGTTGAGACTTGTCACCGATATTCGCAGCGATCGCGACCGCGTCCGCCCCGGTGTCGCGGATTGATTGCGCCACCTGCTCGCAGGCCCCGAGTTTGCGGCTGGAGACGACGACTTTGGCGCCCGCCGCAGCCAGATGCTCGGCGATCGAGCGTCCGATGCCGCGGCTCGATCCGGTGACAATCGCGATTTTTCCTTCGAGTCTGAATGGAGAGATTTTATTCATGGTCGCATGCTGTGGCGAAAGTCGGAATGATTACACAAGAAAGCGTGGCCGAGCCAGGCGTGCGGAATGCAGCGCGTAATATCCCCGGCCAGGGAATTGTTGGCAAAGTCGACCCGCCTTTTCGGGATTGTCACATTGACCGAGCCGGGCCGCAGCGGCGTCAACGCAGCCGGATGTGGTCGATGACGACCTCCGTGATGTGTGCCAGCCACGCCTTGCGGTTCTTCGCGGAGACGAGGTCGCGCCCGAGGAAACGTGAAAGCGTATAACGGTTCGACAGATAGAAGTACGCCAGCGCCGCGATGGTGATGTACAAATGCACGGGGTCGACATTGCGCCTGAAAGTCTTGTCCTTCGCGCCGCGTTTTAACAGGTCGCCAAGGATGTTGAGCAGCGGAAAGGACAACCCGGCGACAGTGCTCGAATCTTTCAGGTGTTGTCCTTGGTGCAGGTTCTCGCTGTTCAATAGCCGGATGAATTCCGGGTGGGCAAGGTAGTGGTTCCAGGTGAATGCAATCAGTTCCCGCATGCCCTTCAGCGGGGTGGTACCGGTCAGATTGAGTTGCTGCTCGGCCTCGCCCAGTCGTTCGTAGCCTCCCTCCAGTACGCGGCGGAAAAGCGATTCCTTGCTGTCGAAATAGTAGTAGAGCATGCGATCGACGGTGCCCGCGCGCCGGCTGATGCGCTCCACGCGCGCGCCACCGAACCCGTGCGCGGCAAACTCCCCGGTGGCGGCATCGAGAATCCTGCGCTGCATGCCCTCGGGGTCGCGTTGCCGTCGTGAGGTGGTGGACCCCGGCCCGGTGGCGGCCTGGCGACTGCGCGCCGGACGGCGCTTGTTTGCGCTTCGCGTGGAGTTCCCGGAGGGCGATGCGGCGGCGCGAGCCATGGCGTTGCGGTCCCCCAATGGTTGAAAACCGATGGAAGCTAGGATATGGTGAAGCCTTAAGCGGAGTAAAGTGTTTACTCCATAACTTTGAAGTGCCTGCTTCAAAGGGGGCGCGCCCGCGGGCTGCGGGCGCCTGTTAAAACAACCGGGTTTCCGTGCGCCGGCTGGGGGTGCGGCGGGGGCTGATGCGAGCGCATGCAATGTATCTGCGGCCGACCGAACTGTCCGAAGCCCTGGGCGCCCTAGCGGCAGGCGCAATGACCGTGCTCGCCGGCGGCACCGATTTTTATCCTGCGCGGGTCGGGCGTGCCGTATCCGAGCCCGTACTCGACATTTCCGCTGTTGCCGCCCTGCGCGGTGTGCGCGAAGACGCCTCCCACATCCGCATCGGCGCGCTCACCACCTGGAGCGAACTCATCGCCCATCGCCTGCCGGCGTATTGCGACGGACTGAAACTCGCTGCGCGCGAAGTGGGCGGCGCGCAGATCCAGAATGCGGGAACGGTGGCCGGCAACATCTGCAATGCGTCACCGGCGGCCGATGGCATTCCGCCGCTGCTCGCGCTCGACGCGCAAGTGGAGCTGGCTTCGGCGAACGGCACCCGGCGGGTCGCGCTTGAGGGATTCGTCAGGGGCAATCGCCGCACCGCGTGTGGTCCAGGAGAACTGCTGACTGCAGTGCTGGTGCCGAAATGGGGGCGCGCAGCGCGGGCCACCTTCCTCAAGCTCGGCGGCCGGCGCTACCTGGTAATTTCCATCGTCATGGTGGCTGCCACCCTGGAGGCGGACGCGGAGGGAAAATTGATCCGTGCCGCGCTCGCAGTCGGCGCCTGTTCCGAGGTCGCGCAACGACTGCCGGCGCTGGAAGCGAGGCTGCTCGGCCAGCCTGTGTCCTCAGGGCTCGCCGCTGTTGCCCGATCCGAAGACCTTGAGGCGCTTGCGCCGATTTCGGATGTGCGCGGCACGGACGTCTACCGGCGGGATGCGGCGCTGACTCTGGTGCGCCGCGCATTGGCAGCGCTCTGCGGTGAATAAGCC
>JANMYN010000303.1:0-7692 GCA_031382195.1 Betaproteobacteria bacterium | reverse complement strand
CACGTCGGCTTCGTGAAGAACGGCCAGCCGTTCGTGATTCCGACCGGCTATGGCCGCAAGGACCGCGTGCTCTATATCCACGGTTCCGCTGCGAGCCGCATGTTGAATGAAGCGGGGAAGGGCATTCCGTTGTGCGTAACGGTCACGCTAGTCGACGGGCTCGTCCTCGCGCGCTCGGCGTTTCACTCTTCGGTGAACTATCGCTCCGTCGTCATTCTGGGTACGGCAGAACCCGTGCCCGCCGATGAAAAAATCACGGCATTGAGAACCATCTCCGACCACATCGTGCCGGGACGCTGGGAAGGGTTGCGTCCGGTGAAGCAGGAAGAGATCGATCTGACCGCGGTGCTGAAACTGGATATCGTGGAGGCTTCCGCCAAGATCAGGACCGGCCCACCGGTCGATGACGAGGAAGACTATGCGTTGCCAATCTGGGCGGGCACGCTCGATCTCTCGGCCCCGGTCGCCACGCCGAATCCCGATAAACGCTTGCAGGCAGGTGTTGCACCGCCCACGCATGTGACGCACTACCGGCGCATCAAATCCTGACCAGGAAATACACGGCTGCCGCGCTGCAGCCGAGCAGCAGCGCTGCGAGCCACACGTTGCCGTAGCGAGAAGATTCGTCCGGCGTCGCGGATTGCTTGCGGCCGGTGATCATCGGCGCGATCAGGTTTTCCTTCTTCGCCAGCAGATAAAACATCACCGCCGCGATGTGGACCACGACCAGGGTCAGCAACACGGCGGCATTGACTTCGTGGATCGCCGTGGCGATTTCGCTGGCCCGGTCCGAAACGTGTTTCGCCAGAGGGCCCTCCATCATCACGTCGTCGTTGGCGAACAGTCCGCTGGTCGCCTGCACCAACAGCGAACCCAGCATTGCCAGCACGCTCCAGCCGCCCAGCGGGTTGTGCCCTCGATGGGACCGGTGCGGACCTCGCAGGATGGATTTCGAGTATCGGACCACCATACCGGGACCCCGCACGAAGTCGCGGAAGCGTGCGTGCGTGCCGCCGAGAAAGCCCCACAGGATTCGGAACAAGACCAGCGTCAGGATCGCGTAGCCGCCGAGCGCGTGAAACTGCATCGCATTGCCGCCGATCGATGAGGTCACGAGTTGCGAGATCACCAGACCCACCAGCGCCCAATGGAAGATCCTGACAGGCAGGTCCCAGGTCGGCACACCGCGATCGGATCGCCGCTCTGGCATGGAATTTAAGCGCCAAGCTGGTCAGCCAGGTCGAGGAAATCGTCGCTGTTGTAGTCGAAAGCGCGATCGGACGCGAGATCCAGCTTCATGTCCGGCCCTTTCTCCTTCGGCCGGCGTACGAACGCGGTACGCAGCCCGCAGCGCTTGGCGGCACGCAGATCATCTTTGTGTGCCGCGACCAGCATCACCTCGGCGGGTTTGAAGCCGAGCATGTTCGCGGCGCCGAGATAACTTTCCGGATCGGGCTTGTAGTGATGGAACAGCTCCGCCGACAGCACGCAATCCCACGGCAAACCGGCGTTCTTTGCCATGTTGGTGAGCAACGATACGTTGCCGTTGGAAAGCGTGGAGATGACGAACTTCTTCTTCAGGCGCTTGAGTCCGCGGACCGAATCGGGCCAGGGTGCAAGCCGGTGCCAGGCGCGATTGAGCTGATCTTTCTCGGCTTCCTTGAGGCTGCGCAGGTCGAATTTCTGCAGCAGATCGTCGAGGATCAGCCGATGCAACTGGTCGATGTTCATCCACGGCAACTGACCGGTTCGTACTTTCTGCATGGCAGGCTGGTACCCGGCTCGCCAGGCATCGGCGAATGCGGCCCAGTCGAGGCTCACGCGCTTTTTCGCACCGAGCGCGTTTCCTTCCCGAATGAGGCCGCCGCGCCAATCGACGACGGTCCCGAATACATCGAATACCAGTGCGCATACCTTGGGCGTTTTCATAGTCGTGTTTGGTCGTTGCAGTGAATGCGCCCGATTATAAGCGGCGGCGTGCAACAGGCAAAAAAAGGCCCACGGAAAAACCGCGGGCCGCATTGAGCCGGGCTGGATCCGGAATCGGCGCGTGGGGCCGTCTCCGGCACGTCGTCAATTTTCAGTCAGGCCATCTCAAAGAGGCTTCTTGCCAAACATGTACGTCACACCCACCCAGAACGCACGCGGCGCGCCAGTCGAGCGGAATTGCTCACTTGTCACATTACCGGCATCGAAAGTCCTTCCTGGGCCGTTGAAGAAATTCTCCCCGAGCACGCCCAGCGTTTCGTAGTCCTTGTCGAACACATTGTCGATACGGCCAAAAAACGACAGTTGCTTGGTGTGCTGATAGCGCGCGTCCAGATTGACGAGGGTATAGCCCGGTATTTTGCCATTGGCATCCAGGTTGTTCTCGTCGCCACGGGCATACTGGGACGAGAAAACCATCACGTTGGTGCCCAACGAGACGGTTTCGGTAAAGTCGTAATCCGCGCGCACCTTTACGGAATGCGCCGCAATGCCCGGAATCTTGTCGCCGGAAGAAACCTGGATATCGCCATTGACGGCCGCCGACGAGTTTGCGGGACTGTTCAAGGTCAGCGCAGACGCAAAGGTGGCGTCGACATAGCCGTAGTTCAAAGCCAGGTTCAGTTTTGCGACGCGCCCATGCACGCCCAGCTCCAGTCCCTGGCGGCGGGTCCGGCCGGCATTCTGGAAAAAACCGGAATTCACGGCGCCGCCGCTGGAGATGAAAATGATGTCGTTATTCAGGTCGGTTCGATAGGCCGCCGCACTCCATCCGGAATTTTCGGTCCAGCGCCCGCGCAGGCCGATTTCGCCGGTCTTGGCCACCACTTTTTCCAGCGGCGGATCGGCCAGGAAGTTATTCGGCAAACGACATGGCGCGGCGGGGTCTGCGCAGGTCAACTCGATCGGCGTCGGCGCGCGCATGCCCTCGCTGTAGGAAACGTAGGTGGTCAGCGCCGGGCTCGGATTGAAGTTCAGTCCCATGGCGGGATTGAAGCGCTTGAAGGTATGGTCGCCGTTGAGTTCGGGCTGCGTGCCGGTCTTGTCTTCGATCGTGACGTTGGCCCAGTTGTAGCGTCCCGACACGGTCAGATGCCAGCGCTGGCTGAACGAGTACACATCTGTGAAATAAAGCCCGTAGTAGTCGTTGGTGGTGTTGACATCGGTCTGAAGCGTGCGGACGCCGGATCCCACGGTCCCGCGATCGGGCGAGAAGTCCGCTTCTTCCTCGGTTTGCGAAAAATGCGTTCTGCCGAGATCGGCGCTTGCCCCGACGGTGAAATTGTTCTTCCTGCCGCCGAGATCGCCCAGCAGACTCAATTGCATCGAGCCGCCGTAGCCGTTGGTCACGATTCGGCTGCGATCATTGAAGGCTTGCGGCTCCCCGAGCGCGAAGCCGCCGACGCACCTACCCGGGAAAAGCGCAAGCGTCTGGCAGTCATTGTTAACGTTGCTGCTGAAATTGTCGTTCGTGTAGCGTCGGTAATAAATATTCCCGGCGAGCAATTTGTCGGCGGTCAGAAAATGGCTGGCGCGCGCGTTCAGAAAGGCAACCTGGTTTTCGTTGCGGTCCGGCCAGGTATAGGCCTGTCTGCGAGTATCCAGCCAGCCGATCGGCAGCGCCTGCGTGCCCTCCAGGATGTTGTCGGCCAGCATGAGCGAGACGTCGATATCGGTATCTTCCCGCTCCCATCCGACCTTGCCGAATACGGTATTGAGGCGGCTGGGCGAATGCTCGCGCCAGCCGTCTTCGTTTACGAAATTGCCGGCAATAAAAAGGTCTGCTTTCTCGCCGTGCGAGCCGTATTCGACCTCCGCCGCCTTCCTGCCCCAGGAACCGCCTGATAATGCAACCGATGCGCCCGGATACTGAAACCCCGACTTGGTGCTCACGGACAGCGCAGCGCCGAGCGTGTTGAGGCCGAATACCGGGTTGGACCCGGGAATCAGGGTGATTGTGGAAATGGCGTTCTGCGGAATCAGGTCCCAGTTCACGACGTCGCCGAACGGCTCGTTCACGCGCACGCCATCGACGAACACGGACAGGCCCTGCGGTGTGCCGAGCAGCGGCGAAGCCGTCAGGCCGCGGAAATTGACGTCCGGCTGAAACGGGTTGTTCTGCCCATGATTGAGCGTAACGCTGCCGAGGTTGTTCTCCAGATATTCGGAGAGGTCCAGGGTTTTCTGCCTCTGAATGGTGGCGCCAGTCGTGGTTTGTACATTCGACGGCACCTGGCTGACCGGCACTCCGATCCCCTGGATTGGCGTCGTGCCGATGACTTCGATCGTCGGCGCTTCCAGCTCGGTGGCCCGATTTTCGGCGGCGCCGGCCGACACACAGGTAAAGGCAACACAAAGTGCGATACATGCCCGGGATGTCGGACAGGCGTGAAGGACCATCTTGATTCCTCTCTGAATTATTTTATGAGCCTTGGCGGCTACTGGCCGTTTATCGTCTGTGTGACGGCCGATTCGCATGTCGCCAGTCGGGCACAGTAACGCAATCGGCAGATCAGCGAATCTAAGTGCGAGGGCGTGACCCTCGTCAGGGACGGCTTCCCACGCGTATCGGGAAAAATTCCCAATGTTGTGGCCCAGCCCGGTGCGGTAGCGCGACTGCAAACCCTGTGGTGCAACTCGCCGGACTGCGGTGGGTGGAATTGCCAGGACGGTGGCGCATGAACGCAATATTTCTCTTGTTGACCTTGTGAGCTTCCGCTATATAGCTTCTACCTTCGCTTCACGCTTCCGGCTTCCTTCCATGAGTTCCTTCCGGACTGGCCCGCAAGGCTCCCCGGCCAGCATTGTGCAACCTTCCGTGCGTCGGGACCTGTTCGTGGTCGGCGCGGTGACGCTACTGACATTTTTCCTGTCCGGCGCGATCCAACTCAACGAATGGATCGAATCGCTGACCGGACCGCATGAGGCTTATCAGGTCGACGAGCTTCCGCTGACTGTCCTGGCGATGGCCATGGGGCTGGCCTGGTTTTCGTGGCGCCGGTCGAAGCAGGTGATGGAGCAGGTGGCATTGCGCCTGGGAAGCGAGGAACAGTATCGGATGCTGTTCATGGAGAACCTCGCCGGCAATCTATTGGCGTCGATCGACGGAAAGATCAAGCTTGCGAATCCCGCGGCAGCCGAGATGCTCGGATTCAATGACGCGCGAGAGTTGAACGGCCGCTCGCTAGCAGAGTTTTACGCCGGGCGCGAGCTATGGGAAATGCATCGCGCCACGCTGTCAGGCGGAGGGAAAATTGAACTGCCGTTGCTGCAACTGAAGCGCGATGACGGAAAAGCAGTGCAGGTGGCGGTGAAATTGTCGGCGCGGTTGTCTTCCGCGCGCGAACCCGAGCTGCACATGTACGTCGCGGATATCACCGACGTCACGCTGATGCAGAATAAATTGGCGGGTGCGCTGGAAGACAATCGCCGGCTTTCACAGCGTTCCATGCAGGTGCAGGAGGAAGAACGCCGCAACCTGGCGCGCGAGCTGCACGACGAGCTCGGGCAAAGCCTGAACGCGATCAAGGTTGATGCGGTAACTATCAGGGATCGCAGCGATAATCCGGCGGAAGTTCAGCGCGGCGCCAAGGCGATCATAGAAGTGTCAGGGCAGGTTTACGACGTGGTCCGCAGCCTGATGCAACGCCTGCGGCCGGTTGCCCTGGATGAACTGGGTTTGCGCTCGGCGGTCGAATATGGCGTGAAGCAGTGGCAGGGCCGCCATCCGGCGGTGCGTTGCAGCTTCACGGCCGAGGGCGAACTGGACGATCTGAACGAACAGATGAACATTACCCTGTATCGGCTGGCGCAGGAGTGCCTGACCAATATCGCCAAGCACGCCGATGCGTCGAAGGTTGCAATTTCTCTGGCGCGTGTGGCCGGCGCTGAGCACGGCAGCGAGGAAGTCCGTTTCACCTGTGAAGACAACGGCAGCGGTTTCGATCTGGGCCCGCGCCGGCAGGGACTGGGCCTGGTGGGCTTGCGCGAAAGGGTGGAAGCGCTGGGTGGCAATTTCGATCTGCAAAGTGCGCCGGGACAAGGTGCCCGGATTCGCGCTTCGCTTCCTGTGAGAGGCAAGGTATGAATGAATCAAGAAATACGGCGGTGCGCGTGGTGCTGGTAGACGACCATGCGGTGGTGCGCGAAGGTTACCGCCGCCTGCTCGAGCGAACCGAAGATATCTCGGTAATCGCCGAGGTCGCCAGCGGCGAGGAGGCTTACCGCGTCGTCTGCGACATGCAGCCCGACGTTACGGTCATGGACATCAACCTGCCCGGGATGGGCGGCATCGAAGCCGTGCGCCGCATTGTCGCGCGTCTGCCGGAAGCGAAAATTCTGATGTTCAGCATGCACGAGGACACCGTGTTCTCTTCGCGCGCGTTGCAGGCCGGCGCGCGCGGTTACGTCACCAAATCGGCGGCGCCGGAAGTGCTGGTCGAAGCCGTGCGTCTGGTGGCGGAGGGCAAGCTCTACATCAGCCACGAAATGGCTCAGGAGCTTGCCCTGCAAATGTTACCGGGCCGCGATAATCGCATCGACGCGCTGTCGGCGCGGGAATTCGAAGTGTTCCGCCTGCTGGTGGCCGGCCATTCGCTGCAGGAAATTTCGAAGATCCTGTGCCTTTCCTACAAAACTGTCGCCAACTACCAGTCCAACATCAAGCACAAGCTCGACGTCAGCAATACCGCGCAGGTTGTGCGCGTGGCGCTCAGCCACGGTCTCATCGCCAGCGGTGCCGAGGCCGACGCGTCGCGCGGCGAGACGGGTTGAGCGATCGGGAAAGGTTTCCACCGACAGGCGGCCGGATTGCCTGCAATCCACGACGGTCGACCAATACGCTTGTCCCCGCACAGTTGTTGTAATGCCCCTTTTCAAGATGCGTGAATTTCCGTCCCGGGCAGATGCCGGGCATCGAATTCCGGCATTTTCTCTCGCTCTGCGCCGGTTTTGAACGGTTCACCATCGCGTTCGCGGCGTGCTGGCAGGCTTGATGCGCCGCAATTCGTCCGCCAGATTCCCCCAAACGCGATCCCTCGCGCTAAACTCCAAGCTTGGAATGCAAGCGCATGGCCCCTCGCCGTGGCGACTGGTCGTCATGGGCAGCAGCGTATAGGGAACTCACGAACTTAAATTGGCGGCCGCGACCGTCACAAGACCTGCGCTCGACGGGTCGGGCAACACGGAGGAAAAAGTGGTGAACACAGCATCGAGGCCAGTGCGCCGATTATGAATCGTACGCTGGTCCTCAACGTGGTCGGCATGACGCCCGCCCTGCTTGCCCACGCGCCGAATCTTTCCGCGCTGGCGAATCAGGGTGCCGTGCGGGCGTTGCGCACCGTTACCCCGGCTGTGACCACGACGGTGCAGTCCACATTTGTCACCGGCGTGCTGCCGCGCGAGCACGGCATCGTTGGCAACGGCTGGTATTTCCGCGATCTTTCCGAGATCTGGTTGTGGCGTCAGTCCAACCGCCTGGTCGGCGGCGAAAAGATCTGGGACGCCGCGCGCCGGCGCGATGCGTCTTTCACCTGCGCCAAGCTGTTCTGGTGGTACAACATGTATTCGAGTGCGGACATCGCGGTCACGCCGCGGCCGATGTATCCGGCCGATGGACGCAAACTTCCCGACATCTATACGCATCCACCTGGGTTGCGTGACGAATTGCAGCGATCGCTTGGCCAGTTTCCGCTATTCCGCTTCTGG
>JANMYN010000123.1:0-2376 GCA_031382195.1 Betaproteobacteria bacterium | reverse complement strand
CTGCAGCAGGAGGCCCATTTCTTCGGAACGACCGACCAGCGGCGTGAGCCCTCTGCGAGCCGCTGCATCCAGGCGACCGCGTGCCTCGCTCTCACCCAGCACGCGACGGGCATGAACCGGCTCGGAGATGCCCTTCAGGCTCAGCGCACCCCGATCGAGGCAGGTGAACAGGCCCTCGACCGAGCGGTGCGTAGCGTCACTGATGAGAATGCTGTCCGGCTCCGCGGCCGCCTGTAGCCTCGCCGCCAGGTTGGGCGTGGGGCCCAAGGCAAGCTGCTCATGCCTACCAGCGCTTCCGACTTCGCCGACAACGACCAAGCCGGTGTGAATGCCGATCCGAACGGAGGGGCGGATGGCGTGACGAGTCGTAAGGGTCTCCAGCGCCGTCAGAATGCCCAGGGCAGCACGGACCGCCCGCTCCGGATCATCCTCGTGTGCAACCGGGTGACCGAAGTAGATCAGCAACCCATCGCCAAGATACTGCGCGACATGGCCTGCGTATTTCTCGGTGACATCGCCACAGACCTGCTGGTAGGCGAGAATCAGCTCGCGCAGCGCCTCGGGGTCGAGCTTCTGAGACAGCTCGGTCGACCCGACCATGTCGCAGAACATTACGGTGAGTTGGCGGCGCTCGCCGTCGACGCCAGGCCGTACGGCCGCGGACGCGGGCGACGGAGAATGGATTCGGGACCCTGATGCAGGCGCACCCGCTTCTGACTTTCCAGACTCGGCGATCGCCTTCAGGAGCGTCTTGCGATGCCCCAGCGACTGGACGCCGAGGTCTCGCAAATCCTGATCCGTCAGGCTCTCAAGGAGATCCAACCCAATATCGTTGCGCTGGAAATCTTCGGCATACTGGGAAAGGCCGAGTTCTGAGAGCCACGCTGTGATGGTGTCCACGAAATCTCCAGGCTCCTAATATTACCGCGGGCATCATTTTAGTCTATGCCGTAGAGCCGATCTCAACCGCTCGCAGTTACTGCGCCAAGAAGACACACCGGTTTTACCATTAACGGTTTACTGTTCCTTTTTCACTGTTAACCTAAGAAATACAAAACGGCTTCCTGCTCTTCCCTTTCCTCTTTCCTCTTTCCTCTTTTACCTTTCACCTTTTTTATGCCGCCTCGACCGATTCCGGCGCGCGCACCCGCCTCGTTTCGGTCATTCTTCTGCGCCCCCAGCCGCCGCGCCCGATCGGCTCGATGCCTTGCGCGGAGAGCGCATGGCGCAAATCCTCGAGCACCTCTTCGCGCCGGCGCCGTAACGCCGCCGCAAAACAGCGCCAGAATACCCAACCCACCCGCTCGAGCGATCGCTGCCGGCGCATGTCCTCGATCCACTGCTGCGGCCCGTGATACTTGTCGCCGTCGCACTCGACCGCCAGGCGCGCATCGTCGCGTCCTTCCACCACAAGATCGACGCGATAGGCCCCCACGGCCACTTGCGGCGTCACCAGGTAACCCTCACCGTTTAGCCAGTCGAACAATTCGCGCTCGGACGAAGACTCGCACAGTTCGCGCAAGTCCGTCACGCGCACCGGCTCCTCGCTGAACGGCCGCGCGAAGTGCGTGATCAGGCTGCGACGCAGCCGGTCCGACTCGGAAAGATGATGCAACTCGACCGAGCGCACCAGGATCATCCGGTCTCGGGCTCGCGAGGCGGCAACATTGAAGCGCTGCGCGAACGTGTCGCGCAAAAGCGGAGCACCGACATCGTTCGGGGCGGAAACCATCGACAGGTAAATAATGTCGCGCTCGCGACCCTGGAACATGCGCGCGTCGCCACAAGTCACCGCATGCCGGCGCATTACATCCGGTCCCAGTTCTTCGGTGAGCCGCTCCCAGATGCGCACGGCCTGTTCTTCGCCGAGCAGGGAAACCACGCCGACGGAACGGCTGCGCATCTTCGGATCGGCGGCCAGCGCCTTGATCCCGCCAACGATGAACTCGACTTCCGCGCGATTGACGCCGTTGTCGCGCCGCGCATCCCCGATAAGAAAGTCCTGCAGCGGGGGATCAAGGCGCTCCGAACTGCGCGCGAGCCGCAATGGTCGCAATTCATGGGCATAGAACTCCCGCTTCGAATACTCGATGATCGGCGCCACGCAGCGAAAATGCTCCTTCAGCATCACGCCGCTGTGCGCGAACACCACCTTGGCCAGGTCGTAGATAGAGCGATCCGGCGACATTTGCGCGCGGTAGAGCGGTACTTGTTCCGGGAGATAGCGCTGCATCAGCGACTTCACCCTTTCCTCTTCGAGCCCGATGGCCTGTGGCGACACCTGTCGATCGTCGCCCACGATGAGGAGCTTTCGCGCGCGCAACAGCACCGGCAGCGCGGAAAGGTCGGACTGGGACGCTTCGTCGATGATGACCA
>JANMYN010000074.1:0-1674 GCA_031382195.1 Betaproteobacteria bacterium | reverse complement strand
CACCCGCTGCGCGAGAATTCGACGACAGATTACATCTGGACGCTCTACGAACCCTGGGACCTGAGGAAATGGGTAAACTCCGGCCAGTGAAATTACCGATGGCCGGGATAGCAAGACCATGAAACTCGATCTGCTGCTTATCTGTCCGCTATTCCCTGCCACCATGGCGCAACTCGACGCCGTCTACACGGTACACCGTTATGACCAGGCTGCCGACAAGGATGCTTCGCTGCCGAACCGAATGTGCCCGCTGCGCTTCTCAAGCTCGACAATGTGGTGCTGCAGCCGCATGTGTCGAGCGGCACGCATTGGACGCGCGCCGCCATGGGCCAGCTGGTGGTGGACAATCTGGAGGCTTTTTTTGCGGGCAAGCGATTGCTCACGCAGGTTTAAATGGACGAAGCCGGGGGACAATCATGACCGTACGCACACCAGACTGGAAGGCCGAAAGCGAACTGAAACCGCGCTCGTCGCGCTACGTCCGCATGGATGCGCTGCCGTGGCGGCCGACGCCTTTCGCCGGGGTCGAAATCAAGGTTCTGCTCGAAGATAAGGATACCGGCCTGATGACCACCATCACGCGCATGGCGCCCGGCGCCGTGCTGCCGCTTCACGAGCATGCGGACGTCGAGCAGACCTACGTGCTGGAGGGACGCCTGGTCGACGAGGAAGGTGAAGTCAAGGCCGGAGAGTATGTGTGGCGGCCTGCGGGAAGCACGCACGTCGCCACTGCGCCCGAAGGCGCGTTACTGCTGGGCATGTTCCTGCGGCCAAATCGTTTTTTGTAGCCGCGCGCACCCGCGCCGGCCGTCGCGGCTCTACGCGGCGATCAATCTATCGCGTCCTGGCCGCGAACAGGTCATTTAGGACCTCGAAGGCCTTGCCGAACGTATCATTGCCCACGGCCTTGACCACCCCGGCTTCGTCGCCGTTGGTGACCTCGAATTCCGCAGTCCAGATGCCGACGGTCTTGTCGCCGACGGTGACCGGGTAGAGCGTGAGTTGCGCTACGTAGCCCACGACCGGCAGCGGCGAAGTCAGGATGCAGTAGCGGAAGCTGTGTTCGATGTCGGACAATTCGAGCAGGCGTTCGCGAATGGTGCCGCCGCCACCGGCGATGTCGAAGTTTCGCACGCAGCCGACGCGATCGCTCGGCAACCCGCCTTCGATGTGGCTGCGCGAGAACTTCGGGTGCCACTCGGGCAGGTTGTTGAAGTTGCGCACCCGGGCCCATACCTTTTCTATCGGCGCATCGATGACTGCACTGACGAAGATTTTTGTCATGGCGATAGGTCCTCAGCGGGCCAGCAATTTGCCGATGGCGGCAAAACCGACGACGAATACGTTGTCGCCGATGTCATCCGCGGTGACTTGCGGTGGTCCTGAAGTCACGTTGAACACCGCCCACCATTCCGCAAACGAGTCGCCGCCCATGGTGATCGGCGTGAAGCGCATGCCCGCCATGTAGTTGGCTACCGGCATCGGTGAAACCAGAATGTTGTAGGTCAGGGTGCGCGTGTCATCGGCCAGGGACAGCAGTTTCTCCCGCAACAGACCGCCATCGCTTTTCCGGGTGAAGCGGCGCACACAGCCGACCTGATCGGCCGGCAGGCCGCCTTCGATCTCGCTGGTGGCGATCGCCGGGTGCCATTTCGGCAGCCCGTTGAAGTCGCG
>JANMYN010000072.1:0-15730 GCA_031382195.1 Betaproteobacteria bacterium | reverse complement strand
GACCAGTTTCTCGGGCTCGACAAAGCCGTCATTTCGGGTCTGAAAATAGGCGTCTATGAACGCACGCCCGCAGTCGCCTGGCTGAAGAAGCACAACCTGCTGGACCAGGCCGTGCACTACCGGCTGCTGAACGCCGATCCGAGCCACTATCCGGGCAAGATAATCGATGACGATCTCGTCGGGGGCAAGATCGATGCCGCCGTGGTGTGGGGTCCGATCGGCGGTTATTTCGCCAGGCGCATCGCTTCACCGCAACTGGTCGTGCTGCCGCTGAAGTCGGAACCGGGTGTACGTATGGATTTCGGCGTCGCGATGGGTGTGCGCCAGGGGGAGAAGGCATGGCGCTCGCTCGTCCAGCAAGCCATCGATCAGGCCCGCGACGATATTTCGCAGCTTCTTCTGGAATACGGCATCCCGACCGTGGATGACAAGGGTGAGTCGATACGCTAAGACGGTTCCGCATGCTGATAATGGTCGGGCTTGTCATCGCGTACGGCTGCAACTGCGCGGTGACGCAGGGCGCACCTTTCGATCATGCCTATTGGATCGCGGTGTCTGCGCAGGTTGTAAGAGTCGAGGCCTCTCGTCCCAGCGGCGGCTTCGCCCTCGGCACCGGCGTTGTCGTCGACCGGGGCAAGGTGGTGACGGCCTGTCATGTCCTGCGCGGCAGCGCCCGAGTTGCCGTTCTGTATGCTGGCGTTCGCTACGGTGCCGTGGCGCGTAATACGTCCGCAGAACACGATATCTGCGTCCTGCACGTGCCCCGGCTCGAAGCGCCGCCGGCAGTGCTGCGACCGACGTCAGAACTCGCGATTGGCGAAGAGGTCGGTGCGATCGGCTTCAGTGCCGGCGCCGCTGTTCATTACGCGCATGGGGTGGTGGACCGCCTGCACCGCTACGATGAGGGCACCGTTGTCCAGGGCAGCGCCGCCTTTACCTCGGGGGCGAGCGGCGGCGGCCTTTTCGATGCAGACAAGCGTCTGGTTGGCATCCTCATGTTCCGCATGCGAGGCACCGGGGCGCAGTTTTTCTCCGCACCGGTCGAATGGATTGCGATCGGATCGGGAGGCAATGCCGGTGAAACGGTGGACACGGAGATTTTAGGCGAACCGTTCTGGAATCGGACGCCCGATCGGTTGCCTTACTTCATGCGCGCCAACATCCTCATAAGCAGCGAACGCTGGGACGAGTTGCACGCCCTGCTGTCGCGGTGGAAACTCGACGAGCCGTCAAGCGCGGAGCCGGTTTTCCTAGCGGGTGAATTCGACAGTCGCCGCGGTCAGACGGTGCTGGCGCTGACCGAATATGGCGAGGCGGTCGCGCGTGACCCGGGGCATGCGCTGGCATGGTGTGGACTGGTGCGCGCAGCAATGCACGCTCGAAACATCGGACTTGCACGGCAGGCATATGGCAGGCTGGTATCGCTCAGTGCGGCGCTGTCGAGCCGGATTGCGGGCGAATTTCCGGAGATACTGCAATGAATGCAATACGATCGATCCTGATCCTGTCAATGATTATCGCCGCGCCCCTGTGCCGCGCAAACGACTTTCCCACCTCCGATCGTGTCGAGTTCGTTCTCGAGTGCATGCGTGATCACACCGGCGGCCAGTTCGAATTACTGCACAAATGTTCATGTACCATCGATCGCCTGGCCAAGCAGTATAAGTACGACGATTTCGTCGAGGCGCAGACCATGGCGAAAGCCGTTTCGATCGCCGGCGAGCGCGGTTCGGTGCTGCGTGACAATGAGGATGCCCAAAAAGCCGCCAGGCGTTATCGCGCATCGGTTGGCGAAGCTGCACGGGCCTGTTTTCTGCGCTGACACCTGATGATCATCGTGCGTAGAACCCTGCAGGTATTATTTGTTTTGCTGATCGCGCTTGCGGCTGATGCGGCGGACGATGGCGCGAGTCCGAATACCGAAATCTGGCGCAAGGTGCGTGCCGACCTGTTCGGCGATCGTCCGATTGTGAATGCCGGAATTACCGGCAGTATTGTGCTGGAAATGCCTGCACGGGCCGCGGACGCGGCAGTCGTTCCGCTGGCGATCCGCGTCAGGCCGTCGCCGAACGATGCGCCAATGAAGAAACTCTATGTCGTCATCGATCGCAATCCTTCGCCGATCGCGGCAATTTTCGAATTCGGCGGTGCCAGCGGCAGTCCCGAGCTGGAAACCCGGGTGCGCATCGAGGAGTACACCTGGGTACGCGTGATCGCGGAGCGGGCAGACGGATCGCTGACGGCTGTGCAGCGTTTCATCAAGGCTGCCGGCGGTTGCTCGGCGCCCGCCGGCAAGTCACTGGCCGAGCGCCTGGCCGGGATGGGGCAGATGAAGTGGCGCATCGATCCGCCCGTGGATCCTTCGGCGCCGGTGTGGGCACAACTCATGATCCGCCATCCGAACAATTCCGGTCTGGCGATGGACCAGGTGACGCATTTGTACGATCCGCCCTATTTCGTGCGCAATGTGCGCGTGCTGCACGGCGATGAACTGGTTTTCTCCGCGGACGTGGATTTCTCAATCAGCGAAAATCCGGCCTTTCGCTTCACCATGCGACCGGGCGCAGGCGGCGCGCTGCGTGCCAGCGTAACCGACTCGAACGAACGGGTATTCGAAAGCTCGGCGCCTTAAACGACGACCGGGCGCGACAGGTCCTGCTGCGGAAACAGCGCATCAAGAAGATCGTGCAACTGGTCGGCGGTGGCAGTTGGCAGTGCGGCGCCCGGATGGCGAACCTTGCCGGAGCCGATGGCGCCGCGCAGTTTCAGAATTTCCTTGCGTACCGCCACGCCTGGCTGCTGTTCGAATACGATCAGTGGCAGGAAGCGCGTGTAGATTTCACGTACCCGCTTCCAGTCTGCCGCACGCGCGGCGCGCACCATCGCGCTCAGCGCTTCGGGGAACGCAAAACCGGTATTGAAACCGCTTGATCCGGCTTGCAGGTCGAACAATCCATACAACGCGCCGAGGCCGGTCAGCACCGGCACCTTGCGCTCCTTCATACCGGCTGCGAGAGCACGGATTTTCTGGGCGGTGGGCACGGCTTCTTCCTTGATGCTCGCGACCTGGGGCACTTCGCGGATGATCCTCAACAACAGCGCTGCAGACATGTGCACCTGGGTCGAGGCCGGATGGTCCTGTGCGACGATCGGGATGTTCACGCCGTCGGCGATTGTTTTGTAGTATTCGATAATGCGCTCGTCGTTCGGCACTGCCTCCGCATGCGGCGTGACCATGACGGCTTTAGCGCCAAGCTGCTCCGCCATCTGCGACAGCTCCCGTGCTGCGCGTGTGCCACTGTGGCTGGTGCCGACAATGACCGGCATCGATCCGGCCGCCGCTACCGCCGTGCGGATCAGGGATTCGCGCTCGCGGTCGAGCAGGCGATTGGCTTCGCCGAGAACGCCGAGGATGGTGATGCCGTCGACCCCCAGCCCGCCGATAAAGCGCACCAGCCGGCCGAACGATTCCACATCGAGATTTTCTTGGTCGTCGAAGGGCGTGGCCAGGATCGGAAACACGCCTTCGAAATTGAGTGGATTCATTCGGGTTTCTCCGCGAGCGCGCATTGTCGGCCGCGCGCCGGGCGCTGTCAAAGAGCGGGTACAATCGTGCGTCGACAGAATAATAATCTGGAGAAGAAAATGGACATGCATCTCAATCAACTCAAGCGCGCGCTCCGGGCGGGCCGCACCCAGACCGGTTGCTGGCTGAGCCTGGCGAGCCATGTGTCCGCGGAAATCTGCGCTTCGGCCGGCTTCGACTGGGTGTTAGTGGACACCGAACATGCCCCGTCCGACCTGCAGAACGTGCATCACCAGTTGCACGCGATCGCCGCCTATCCGGTTGCGGCGCTCGTGCGCGCCTACTGGAACGACACCGTGCTGATCAAGCGCCTGCTTGACCTCGGCGTACAGTCGTTGCTGTTGCCTTACGTGCAAAGCGCGGAAGAGGCCAAGCGTGCCGTAGCGGCCGTACGCTACCCTCCCAAAGGTGTGCGTGGCGTATCGGCAAACTCGCGCGCCAACCGCTTCGGCCGGGTCAAGGATTATTTCGTGCATGCCAATGACGAAATCTGCCTGATGGTGCAGATCGAGACGCGCGCGGCGGTCGCGGAAATCGAGAAGATGGCCGCGATCGACGGCATCGACGGTATTTTCATCGGTCCGCAGGATCTGGCCGCTGATTTTGGACATCTCGGCAACCCCGGACATCCGGAAGTGCAGGCGGCGATGGCCGATGCGCTGACCCGCATCAAGAAGACCGGCAAGGTGCCGGGCATTCTGGCTTTTGCGGAAGCCGACGCCAAACGCTGGATCGAGCACGGCGCCCAATTCGTCGCCGTGACTTCGGATCAGTTCCTGCTCGCCCGCGAAAGCGCCGCTGTCGCCGCTCGCTTCAAAACCTGACAGGGCACAAACCTTCACAAACTTAATTCTTCACCGCAGAGGCGCGGAGGCGCAGAGGAAACGCAAAGGAAAACAAGGATGAACGTGTAATTTGGTTCGAGCCCTGCATAAACGCGAGTCGGCGGTAGATAAATAGCGGGTTCTGGTTCCCCTAGATTCGTGTGATCCTGGCAAGCTATCCGAGTCGAATAAATGCAAGCACAGATCAAGATTCACATCCCCATTTTTGCTTTTCTCTGCGTTCCCTCTGCGCCTCCGCGCCTCTGCGGTGAGAATTGTTTTCCGGCTCACCGAAGGTGCTGTTTCTTCTCCTCGATGCTGTCGACCATGTAGCGGATGCCGCGCAGCCAGGATTTGTCCGTGTTGCCGCGCAGATCCACGGATTTCGTATACAGCGTCATACCGGACGCGACATCCTTTACTTCGATGTTGATATTGAGGATGAGATTGCTGACTTTCTGCACCCAGCCGAGGATGACGACGTCGGTGCCGAGCGCGCGACCGATGTCGAGCTCGCAGCCGTTGCAGTTGCGTAAATTCTGTAGTGCTTTCTGGTCGGTGATCAGTTTCGCCGCGGCATTGTTATCGGCCGTCCGGTACATGCCACGCTGATCGAATTCGTGGCGTAAGGCATTACTGACCAGGGCCAGTCGGCGCTCCTGCGCCGCTTTAGCGTCTTCTGTCTCGTAATCGCGCATATCGTCGATTAGTTCGAAATCCATGACAGCCGCGCTTTTCGGCGCGGACAAATTCGTTTCCGCCGCGAGCGCCGGCAATCCGACCAAGAGCCACGCGGCGAATACCGACGAGATTAACCGGCCACTCATCTGTCGGAAGCCGTTTTGCATTCTCCAACGATTTGCAGCCCGCGCAAAATCGAATTTGCGATCGAGCCGGGCGTGTCGTCAATATCCAATGTGAGCGCGTCTCTGGGTTCCTCGAGGGCGGCAAACTGGGATTCGAGAAGGCCGGCTTTCATGTAGTGGCCTTTCCTGGCCTCCAGCCGTTGGCGAATGAGTTCGAACCCTCCCTTGAGGTAGACCCAGCGTAGGTGCGCAAGCCCGTTCGCAAGCCGGTCGCGGTATACCTGCTTGAGCGCCGAGCACGCGAGCAGCACGCTTTCTGCACGGGCTTCGCGTTCTCTGAGCGCCGCGTTCATCCGCTCCAGCCAGGGCCAGCGGTCGGCGTCCTCGAGGGGAATGCCGTTGCTCATTTTTTCGATGCTGGCGGCAGAATGGAATTGGTCGGCATCGAGCAGCGGCCAGCCCAGCTTCTCGGACAGAATCTCCCCGATCGCGGTTTTGCCGGAACCGGACACCCCCATCAGGACGACGATCATTTGGGCGTTTTCGATTGAACGGCGTGGCCGCCGAAACCGGCGCGCATCATGGCCAGCAGTTTAGAAGCGTATTCGTCGTGGCCCTGGCTGGCGAAGCGCGCCATCAATGCGAGACTCATCACGGGCGCCGGCACGCCGAGTTCGATCGCTTCGATTGCTGTCCAGCGGCCCTCACCCGAATCGGCGACCACCGGGCTGATTGAGGCCAGTGATTGCCCGTTCTTCAGGAATTCGGCCGTCAGATCGAGCAGCCAGGACCGCACAACGCTGCCGTGACGCCACATTTCAGTTATCGCGGCAAGGTCGAGATTGAAATCCGATTTCGCTTTCATCATCGACAGGCCTTCGGCGTAGGCCTGCATCATCCCGTATTCGATGCCGTTGTGAATCATCTTGACGTAATGGCCGGAGCCTGCCGGCCCGCAGTGAATCCAGCCGCGATCCGGCCCGGGCGCGAGCAATTTAGCAAACGGCTCGACTTTCGAGACAGCGTCTTTTTCGCCCCCCAGCATCAGAGCGTAACCGTTGTCCAGGCCCCAAATGCCGCCGGATACACCGGCATCGACAAAGGCGATGCCGCGCTCGGCGAGCCAAGCAGCGCGCCGCTGCGAATCCTTGTAGTTTGCATTGCCGCCATCGACCAACACATCGCCCGTGGCAAGCTGTTTCGCCAGTGTCCGGAGTGCCTGCTCGGTAATTTCGCCCGACGGGAGCATGACCCAAACTACTCGCGGTGACGGAAGGGCCGCGATCAGTGAGGCCAGTTCCGGGTACGGCGCAACGCCGTTCTCGCGCTCGATTGCGCCACGCGCCACCGGGCTGACGTCGTAAGCGGCCACCTGCACGCTCTTGCGAGCCAGCCGCCGTGCCATGTTTGCACCCATGCGTCCCAAGCCCACCATGCCAATTTGCATTTGTCCCTCCAGGGGAAACATCGCGACCGCCCATTGTCCGGGCGCGAGCCGCCACGCGCAATGCGCACGCGCAGCGATTCCGGTACATTGCCGGGCTGACGCGGCGCAAAGGGGGACAGCATGGCGCGGGTGGTACTAGACAATATCGAGGACCTTGCCGGCAAGGTGGGTCAGGAGGTTGTAGTCAGCGACTGGCTGGAGGTGTCGCAGAAACGCATCGATCAGTTTGCCGATGCCACCGGGGATCACCAGTGGATCCACGTGGACGTCGAACGCGCGCGCCGCGATTCGCCTTTCGGCACGACCATTGCCCACGGATTTCTGACCCTGTCGTTGCTGAGCCACTTCCTCAACGAGTCGCTGGAGTTCGGAAAATCGAGGATGGGCGTGAACTATGGATGCAACCGGTTGCGTTTCACCGCACCGGTGAAAGCCGGCTCGCGCCTGCGCGCCCGCTTCAAGTTGAAGGAGTTCCAGCGCATCGAAGGCGGCGTGCAGCTGATCTGGGATATCGTGATGGAATGCGAAGGCGAGACCAAGCCCGTGCTGGTCGCGGAATGGGTGGGCCGGCGTTATGGCTGAGCGATTTCCGGCCGTCTTCGTTTCCCACGGCGCGCCGACGCTGCCGATCGAGGCCAGCCCCGCGCGCGATTTCCTGTCCGGATTAGGACAGACGCTCGGCAAACCGGAGGCGATCCTGGTCGTTTCGGCACATTGGGAAAATGGCGAAGCCGCGGTCAGCGCGGTGGCGCGCCCCGAGACCATTCACGATTTCTTCGGCTTTCCCCAGGAGTTGTACCAGATGGCCTATGCGGCGCCGGGAGCGCCGGACCTGGCATCGCGCGTCAGCAAACTGCTTGGCGGCAAGGGCATTGCTACACATTTGCATCCAACCCGCGGCCTCGACCATGGCGCCTGGGTGCCGTTGCTTCTGATGTATCCCGACGCCGACATTCCGGTTACACAACTGACCGTGCAGCCGGCGCTTGGGACGGGGCATCATTTTCGTCTGGGCGAAGCGTTGCGCCCGCTGCGCGATGAAGGCGTGCTTATCCTCGGTTCCGGCGGCACTACCCACAATCTCTATGAATTCGGCCGCCATCGGCGTGATGCGCCGCCCCCCGCGTGGGTGACCGGTTTTCAGGAGTGGCTCGCGCGTACCATCGAAAGCGCAGACACGGATGAAATTCTGCACTACCGCGAACGCGGTCCGGACGCCGTGCGCAATCACCCGAGCGAGGAACATTTTCTGCCGATATTCGCGGCTGCAGGTGCCGGCAATCCGAATATCGCGGGCCGCCGAATTCACCGCAGCCATACCTTTGGCGTCCTGGCGATGGATGCCTATCGCTTCGACTGAATTACGATCCGCAATGGCGCGACAGGAATTCAGATTCGCCTACCGGCTGCGCGTGCGCTGGGCCGAGGTCGACAGACAGGGCATCGTGTTCAACGGCCATTACCTGACGTATTTCGATGTTGGCATCACCGAATATTACCGTGCGCTTGGGTTTCCCTATCCGGACGGGCTTGCGCAGCACGGCACCGATCTTTACGTGCGCAAGGCCGAGGTGGAATACCACGCCTCTGCACAGTATGACGACGAGGTGGATATTTGCGTACGAGTCGAGCGCCTGGGACGATCCAGTTTCGACTTCCGGGTCGAGATCCATCGTGCCGAACAATTGCTGGTGAGCGGCAAGGTGGTCTATGTCAATGCCGATCCGATTGCACGCAAGTCCGCGCCGCTGCCGGATTTTCTGCGCAAGGCGATCAAGGCATTCGAACACACGGCGCCGGGCGAATTGAATAGCGTTGCCCCATAATATCCCGGGTCCGCGGTGTCATACTGGCACCTCAATTGCACCGCGCCAGTTCGTTTACGCGATGGTAATCAGAACAAGCAGATGAAGGGGAGGGCATGATACGCAAGTCGAAGACCGGCGCGCTGCAGAAGAGCGCCAGCGTTTCCTGCTTCGTGGCGCGGGTAGCGCCCCAGGTTGTCGATCAGGCAAACTTCATCCTCGCTGCCGTTTCTTTTTTTTCGCTTCATCAAGCCGCTCATCAACGCAAGGAACCGCCATGAATTTCGATTTTTCGGACAAGGTCAAGGAACTGCAGAAAAAGCTAACGGCCTTCATGCAGGAGCATGTCAATCCACGGGAGGCGCGATTTTTCGAAGAAATTGCCGAGAATCGCGCCAAAGGTAACGCCTGGGTTCCGACGCGCATCGTCGAAGAGCTGAAGCCGAAGGCTCGCGCCGCCGGCCTCTGGAACCTGTGGCAGCCCAAGGACCACGGCGGCGCGCTGACCAATCTCGAATACGCGCCGCTATGCGAAATTATGGGGCGCAGCAGTTGGGCGCCGGAAGTGTTCAACTGTTCGGCTCCAGATACCGGCAACATGGAAGTACTGCTGCGCTACGGCACGCCCGAGCAGCAGAAGCAGTGGCTGACGCCATTGCATAACGGTGAGATCCGCTCGGCTTTCCTGATGACCGAGCCGGAAGTGGCTTCGTCGGATGCGACCAACATCCAGTGCCGCATCGAACGGCAAGGCAATGAGTACGTCGTCAACGGCCGCAAGTGGTGGTCGTCCGGCGCCGGCGATCCGCGCTGCAAGATTTTCATCGTGATGGGCAAGTCTAATCCGGACAGTGCCGATCGTCATAAACAGCAATCGATGATTCTGGTGCCGGCCGAGGCAAAGGGTGTCAAAGTCGTACGGGCGCTTAGCGTGTTCGGCTACGACGATGCGCCGCACGGCCACATGGAGGTGACACTCGACAACGTGCGCGTGCCGGCGTCGAACATATTGCTGGGTGAGGGGCGCGGTTTCGAGATCGCGCAGGGCCGGCTGGGCCCGGGACGCATTCATCATTGCATGCGCATCATCGGCCAGGCCGAGCGTGCACTGGAACTGATGTGCAAACGCTTGCAGAGCCGGGTTGCATTTGGCAAGCCGGTGGTCGAGCACAACCTCTGGCACGAGCGTATCGCGGAATCGCGCCTCATGATCGAACAGGCGCGGCTGCTTACGCTCAAGGCCGCCTACATGATGGACACCGTCGGCAACAAGGAAGCAAAGGCGGAGATCGCGATGATCAAGGTCATCGCGCCGAATATGGCGCAGCAGGTCATCGACTGGGCGATTCAGGCGCATGGTGGCGGTGGGGTATGCCAGGACTTTCCTCTGGCAATGATGTACAGCCATAACCGCACGCTGCGGCTGGCGGACGGGCCCGATGAAGTCCATCGTAACCAGATTGCGCGCCTGGAACTGAAAAAATTCGAGGCCACAAAACCTCACCGCTGAAATATCATTTTGCGCGTGAAAGGGTGTGCGCGCCCGTGCGAACATTCGCTACCCGTACCCGTATGCATCAGTGCCCCCCAATCGTGATTCAACATGGGAATATTGCGCTGCACCATCCACAATCTGAGTGCCGATCGCCCGCGATCGGGCTTTCGCGCTTTTCTCGAAGAAGATCGCATATCGCGCAAACTCAGCACTGGCGCGGGCTTGCAAGCGACCTGCAATCCGTGCGAAAGGTTCCTTCCGGAGCTTAAACAATGTGGGGCAAAGAAGTTGTAAGGCAGTTTTTATTCGTGTATTTTGACCGGCGTAACTGTCCAAGTGTTACGCCCAATAACTTCATATAACTTCATTCCTCACTGAAGGGGGAGTTTTGCAATGAAAATCTCGTTCAACGTAAATGGAAAAAGCACGAGCGTGGATGTCGCGCCGGATACGCCGCTGCTTTGGGTTCTTCGCGACACTCTGGGAATGACCGGCACCAAGTTCGGTTGCGGCAAGGCACTCTGCGGCGCCTGTACGGTGCATCTGAACGGTCAGGCCGTGCGCTCCTGTCAAACCGCCATCGGTTCCGTCTCCGGCCAGAAGGTGACGACGATCGAGGGCCTCGGCGGCAATCACAAGGTGCAGAAGGCATGGATCGCACTGGACGTGCCGCAATGCGGCTACTGCCAGCCTGGTCAGATGATGTCCGCCTCGGCGCTCCTCGCTGTCAACAAGAACCCCTCCGATGAAGATATCGACGCCTTCATGTCTGGCAACATCTGCCGCTGTGGCACGTATCCTCGGATTCGCGCGGCTATCAAACAAGCCGCGAAGATGGCCTAAGGAGGAGATGAAAAATGGAAAATATGATCAAAAATGAAACCCGCCGTGACTTCCTGAAAGTCAGTGGCTCCGTTGCAGGCGGACTGGCGCTCGGGTTCTACATGCCCGGCCGCCACAATGTCGCCCTCGCCGCTGAAGGCAAATCCGCCAGCCCGAACGCCTGGGTGAAAATCGGTCAGGACAACACCATCACCATCATGGTCGCGCGTTCCGAAATGGGACAGGACGTCTACACGTCGATGCCGATGCTGGTCGCGGAAGAACTCGAAGTTGATCTGAGCAAGATCAAGGTCGAATTCGCCCCGCCCGCCGAGGTGTACATCAATGCGCTCCTGGGCGGCCAGCTCACGGGCGGTTCGACGTCCGTGCGCGACGCATGGGAAAAGTTGCGCAAGGCGGGCGCGTCTGCCCGCATGATGCTGGTGGCTGCCGCGGCCGACCAATGGGGCGTGGATGCAAGCCAGTGCAAGGCAGCCAATGGCGCGATTACCGGTCCCGGCGGCAAGCGTGTCAACTACGGTCAGGTGGCTGCCAAAGCAGCGACCATGGAAGTGCCGAAGGACGTTCCGCTCAAGCCATCGAGCCAGTTCAAGGTCGTCGGCAATACCAAGCAAAGACGTCTGGACACCGACGCCAAGGTCAAGGGCCAGGCACAATTCGGTATCGACACGCGTGTGCCCGGCATGCTCTACGCCGCGGTCGCTATGTCCCCGAGCATTGGCGGCAAGGTCGCGAGTTTCGATGATACGCGTGCCAAGTCGATGCCCGGCGTCAAGGCTGTCGTTCAGTACAGTCGCGGCGTCGCTGTGGTCGCCGATTCTTACTGGCAGGCAAAGAAGGCCAAGGATCTGCTGCAAATCCAGTGGGACGGCGGTCCGAACGCCAACAGCGACCAGAAGTCGATCTGGGACGGCATTCGTGCTGCCAGCGAGCAGCCCGGTGCGGTGTTCCGTGAGCATGGCAATGTGGAAACCGGCATGAGCCAGGCAACCAAAACTGTGGAATCGTCCTATCAACTGCCGTTCCTGTCACATTCGCCGATGGAGCCGATGAACACTACGGCTGATGTGCGTGCCGACAAGGCGATCATCATCACCCCGACGCAGTTCCAGCAATTGGTGCCACACGTGGTAGCTGGTGCAACTGGCCTCAAGCCGGAACAGGTTGAAGTACATACCACGTTCCTGGGCGGCGGATTCGGCCGTCGCGTGGAAGTGGACTACACGATCGACGCCGCGGAAATTTCCAAGGCGGTCGGCGCGCCGGTGAAGATGGTGTGGAGCCGCGAAGACGACATGACGCATGATTCCTACCGTCCTGCCAGTCTGATGAAGCTCTCTGCCGGGTTGGATGCAAGTGGCAAGCCCGTCGCCATGCGTTTCCATTCGACCAGCCCCTCGATCTCGGCGCGCTTGTTCCCGAGCATCGTCAAGGATGGCATCGATCCGTTTGCGGTGGAAGGCATCGACAACTATCCGTACGACACGCCCAACATGAAGCTCACTTACCAGATGCACGATGCTGGCGTGACTCCGGGTTATTGGCGTGGGGTGTCGCACAACCTGAACGCGGTCGCGCTCGAGTGCTTTGTCGACGAACTCGCCAATGCTGCCGGGAAAGACCCGATCCAGTACCGCATCGACATGCTCGACATGGGTTCGACCAAGCATCAGTGGTCGGGTCTGTCCGCGGGTGTGCCGGTCGGAGCCCGCATGAAGAGGGCTCTGGAAGAAGTGCGTGCCAAATCGGGCTGGGGCAAGAAATTGCCGGAAGGCCGGGGTATGGGCGTCGCGGTCATGGAAGGCTATAACACCGTGATTGCGATGGTTGCGGAAGTGAGCGTGTCCGCAGGCTATGACGTGATAGTCGAGAAGGTTACGGCCGTTGTGGACGCCGGTACCCTGATCCATCCGGATCAGGCACTCGCACAGATGCAAAGCACGATCAACTTCGGTCAATCGGCCTGCCTGTGGGGCGAAATCACCATCAAGAATGGTGGCGTCGAACAAAACAACTTCGACATGTACCGCGTCGCGCGCATGAATGAAAATCCGAAGGTCTTGGATATTCACTTCATCAAGAGCGACAGTACACCCGGCGGCCTGGGAGAGCCTGGCACCGCAGTGGTTCAGCCGGCCATCGGCAATGCGATTTTTGCCGCCAGCGGCAAGCGCTGCCGCACCCTGCCGTTCTCGCCGGAAAACATCAAGGGTTCTGCCTAAGGTGTAATCAGCCCGGCCGGTCTGGCCGGGTGACTTGTGGTTTTTTCGACCCCCCGGCGGTTTCCGCCGGGGGGTTTTTATTCGCAATGTGCGGTCGCCCTGGATTAGAATCGTTGTTCCCGTTCGAGCAGAACGGTAGCGAACAAGGCAAGCAATTATGGATAGCGTGGATTTACAAGTGTTGCGCAGCAGTGTCGCGTGGCTCGACGAGGGCCATCGCGTGATTCTGGCCACCATTGTCGAGACATGGGGATCCTCGCCGCGGCCGGCTGGTGCCATGCTCGCCATACGCGGCGACGGTCTTGTCGCCGGATCCGTATCCGGCGGTTGCGTGGAGGACGATCTGATCCTTCGCATCCGCAACAAGTCGCTGGCAATCGGCAAACCCGAGATTGCCTCCTACGGTATCAGCAAGGATGAAGCCACACGCTACGGCCTTCCTTGCGGTGGCAAGCTGGAACTGGTGCTGGAGCCGGTCGGCGATAAACGGCGCCTGGCGGAGCTGTTGGAGCGCGTAGATCGCCATGAGTTGACTGCGCGTACCCTGGATATGCAAAGCGGTGAGGTGACGTTGCGGGCTGCCGACCGGGCGGACGAGACGCTTAGCTTTGATCGCAGGCGGCTGACGACGGTGCACGGGCCGCGCTGGCGATTGTTGATCATCGGCGCGGGGCAGCTTTCGCAGTATCTTGCACAGATGGCGCAGGCGCTTGACTACAGCATCACAGTTTGCGATCCGCGCGAGGAGTACGCCGATACCTGGAACGTGGAAGGTGCAACTCTCGATCGCGGCATGCCCGATGACGTGGCGTTGGCGATGAATCTCGATTCCCGCAGCGCCGTCGTTGCGGTTACCCACGATCCCAAGCTGGATGATCTGGCGTTGATGGAGGCGCTCAAGTCGCCGGCGTTCTATGTGGGTGCCCTGGGCTCGCGGCTCAACTCGCAGAAGCGGCATGAGCGCCTGATTATGTTCGATCTCTCTGAGGCCGAGTTGAGCCGTCTTCACGGACCCATAGGACTTAACATCGGCAGCAAAACGCCACCTGAAATTGCCGTGTCGATTCTGGCGGAAATGACGGCGGTGCGTCACAGCGTGGACTTGAACAAGGTTGGTATTCGGGAGAGCGGGGATAGTTCCCAAGGCAATCGGCAGGTCTGTGCGACGGCGCAGAGCGCCTGATCATCCGACACTGAGATCAGCGTTGGGAGCCCGCCCGGCTCCCATCTTTTTTTGCGCCGGGACGAGAGATTCAACGAGGAGAAAAGCATGAGACTCAAGAACAAGATTGCAATCGTGACTGGCGGCGGTTCCGGTTTTGGCGAGGGCATCGCCAAGCGGTTCGCGGAAGAGGGATGCAAGATCATCGTCAACGACCTTAAACCCGAGGGCGGCGAACGTGTCGCGAAAGAAATCTTGTCCGCCGGCGGACAGGCGAAGTTCGTGCAAGGGGATGTATCGAAGGCAACGGATTGGGACCGCTTGTTGAAAGCGACACTGGACGCCTACGGCAGCCTGGACATTGTCATCAACAACGCGGGAACGACACACCGTAACCAGCCTCTTCTGGAAGTAACGGAGGAGCAGTTCGATCGTGTCTACTCGGTAAACGTAAAGAGTCTGTTCCACAGCGCGCGTGCCGTGGTGCCTTACTTTCGCAAGAAAGGCGCAGGGGTGTTCATCACCATCGCCTCAACCGCCGGCGTACGGCCGCGCCCCGGACTGGTTTGGTACAACGGCAGCAAGGGTGCAGCAATCGTGACGAGTCGCTCGATGGCCATCGAGCTGGCGCCGGACAAGATTCGCGTGAATGTGGTCAACCCGGTGGCCGGCGACACGCCGCTGCTCGCCGAATTCATGGGGTCCGATACGCCGGAAATGCGCGCGAAATTCGTCGCCAGCATACCGCTGGGGCGTTTCAGCAAGCCGATCGACATCGCCAACGCCTGCCTCTATCTTGCTTCCGACGAGGCGGAATTTATCACTGGTGCTTGCATCGAGGTTGACGGCGGCCGCTGCGTATAAGAGCCACCCACCTCACCCCGATGCGCGCACACGTTACCGATGGAATCGGCCGTTTGCGGGGAGCGCATCACGGTTTCGCCTCCCGCCCCGAATGGCAAGCCAACGCCGAGTCGGCGAAACTCCCTCCACCCGCAAGCGGGCGGAGAGGGGGAAAAAGAGCGGGCGGCCATTGGTCGCTATCTTGTGTTTCAGCTCCTTCTCCGCTCCGGGGAGAAGGCGGGGGATGAGGTGGGTGTCTTAGCCGGTAAATGCCTGCAGGCCGGTCTGGGCGCGACCCAGAATCAGCGCATGCACGTCATGCGTGCCCTCGTACGTGTTTACCGCTTCGAGATTCATGACGTGACGCATCACGTGATATTCGTCGGAAACCCCGTTGCCGCCGTGCATGTCGCGCGCGAGCCGGGCGATGTCCAGCGATTTCCCGCAGGAATTTCGCTTGATTAACGAGACCATTTCCGGCGCGGCGCGGCCTTCGTCCATCAGACGGCCCACCCTTAGCACAGTCTGCAGGCCGAGCGTGATTTCCGTTTGCATGTCGGCAAGTTTTTTCTGGATCAACTGGTTCGCCGCCAACGGTCGGCCGAACTGCTTTCTTTCCAGGGTGTAGTCGCGCGCCGCGTGCCAGCAGAATTCGGCGGCGCCCAGGGCTCCCCAGGCAATGCCGTAGCGCGCCTTG
>JANMYN010000004.1:0-14148 GCA_031382195.1 Betaproteobacteria bacterium | reverse complement strand
CCGCGGGTCAGCAGATTGTTCTGCGCAAAGGTGTCTTTATGGGGCAACTGGTCCTTGAGATGGGTGCCGGGCACGACGCGCATTGCGCCGTTGGGAATGTCGCTCACGGTGAGCGCAACCCAGGCGGTGACGATGTCGGGATGCGAAAGACCCCAGTAGGTCGAGTCCTGGTGCCAGGAAACATAAGCCGGATCGTTCGGCTCCTTGATGAAGAAGCTGGTGCCCCACACCAACAGATTAGGGCCGAGAATGTCTTCAATCGTGTCCAGGATGCGCGGATGACGGATCAACTGGTTGGCCCATCCGAACACCATGTGCGGCTTGTTGCGATACGGCGTTTTCATGACCAGGCCGTGATCGAATTCGAACGTCTCGATCTTCTCCCGACAGGCGTCCGCCTCCGACTCGGAAATAGCGCGCACGGGAAAGTGGTAGCCATTGCGTTTGAACGCTTCCACCTGCGCCGGCGTAAGGACTTTATGAATCTTGACGGGCGCGGCCTGCTGCACGGTACTCATGAATTACTCCCGCTTAAGAAAAAATCGCAGAGACCGGAGTCTCTGCGACCGATTCGTTGCCGCGTGAAAATCAGGGAAGCTGATAACCCTTCTTCCCGACACGGATCTTATAGAGGCTCTTGCCTGAAGTCAGATACAACAGGTTCGAGTCCGCCCCGCGGCCGAAACCGATGTTGGTCGGCATTTCCGTGCCGGTGGAGATATATGCCAGCTCCTTGCCTTGCGGATTGATCACCTGCACGCCCGGGCGGTGCTCACAGCGCGAGGCCAGCCAGATGTTGCTCTCGGAATCGGCAAGGATGCCGTCCGGTCCGCTGCACGGCTTGTCGAGCTTGCCGTAGTCGATCAGCACGCGACGATTGCTGAGGTTTCCGTCCCCATCCACGTCGTAGGCTTGCAGCAGGTGCGAATTCTGCACCGTGGATTCGCCTTTCTTCAGGTTCTGGAACTCAAGCCAGCCGTTGTCATTGCTGACGATATACATGGTCTTCTGATCGGGTGAGATCAGGATGCCGTTGCACTTGCCGCAGTTGGTAGCCACCCGCGTCACCGTGCCGTCCAGATCCAGGCGATAAGCCGCAAAGCCGGCCTGGTAGACACCCTCATGACCCAGATAGCGCGGATCGGTGAAGTACATACGGCCCTTCTCGTCGATGGTGATGTCGTTCAACGCGTTATACGGCTTGCCTTCGTAGAGGCCCGAAAGAATGATGCTCTTGCCCGATTTCATATCGGTCTTGATCAGCATGCGGCCACCGAAGTCCGCCCCGAGCGCGGCGATCATGTTGCCGTCACGATCGAACTTGATGCCGTTCGACATGCCGCTGGGGCTGCGGAATATCGAGGTCTCACCGTTCTTGGGGTTGTACTTCCAGATATTGCCGGCCTGCGCAAATTTGCCCGACGCATCCTTGCAGAATGCGGTGAACGTGATGTCGCTGAAATAGATCATGCCGTCGTGTCCGGCAGCCACGCCTTCGGTCAGCATGCAACCGCCGTCGAAAATGAGTTCCAGCTTGGCGCCCGCCGGAACGATGCTCCTATCCCCGGTTGGCGCGGGGAAAGTGGACGGATCGGCGGCGTAAGCAGTGACGGACATAACCAGCAACGTGCCGAGGACGGCAGCGCCGCGCTTGAACAGATTCAGGGTTTGCATTTATCTCCTCCAAGAGATTCCCGAGTGTTCGACACTCGTTTATATAACCGTTTATGAAAATTACGGACGGCGCTGCCTCGTGTACTTCCCGTCTGACGCGAAGCCTGCGGACCGTCGGCGCAGGCTTCCCGGCAAGGTCTCAACCGGACGGGAAATGTGCGGTCGCACAATTTACATCCCGGTCGCTGTTCATATATAAAATCAGGTTTCAAATATAAAAACCGGGAGTCTGCTTGTCAACACAAAAATTGGCGGCCGAAGCACGCTACGCCGCTCCCGCCCTGGAGAAAGGCCTGGACGTGCTTGAGCTGCTGGCGGCCGAGCCGCACGGGCTCAACCTGCAGGACCTCGCCCGCCGCCTCCAGCGCTCGCCAAACGAGTTGTTCCGCATGGTCGATGTGCTGGTGCGCCGCGGCTTCCTTGCCCGCCAGGCCGATGCCACTTACCTGCTGACCCTGCGGCTGTTCGAGCTTGCCCACCTGCATCCTCCCGTGGACCGCCTGCTCGACTGTGCGATGCCGCACATGCAGGAGCTGGCTCGCGGCACGAGTCAATCGAACCACTTATGCGTGCATCACGACGCGCGGCTCGTGGTTCTTGCCCGCGCCGAATCTCCGGAGCCGATGAGTTACTCGGTGCGCCAGGGCACGCATTATCCGTTTCACGACGATCGCGTATCAGCGCGCGTGATCACCGCGTTCCAGCAAGCCGCCCGGCGCAGCCAATTTCTTGGTGAACTGGTGGGGACGGGTCGCAACCGCGAAGCGCGCCGGCGCAGCCTCGACAAACGGCTGGAGGAAATCCGCAAGCGCGGCTATGACGAAGGCCCGAGCGACACGGTCAGCGGCGTGGTGGATATCTGCTTTCCGATTTTCGACCATTTCGGCGCGGTAGCGTCGCTGAACATCGTCTATTTGCGGCACCGCGATGCCAAGCTGTCGATTCCCGCCGCGCGCGAAAAGCTGCGCCAGAGCGCGCAATTGATCTCGAGATCGCTGGGGTGGCCGGGAACAAAAACGTCGGTCGGACCAAAAAAGCCACGGCACAAGCCAGAGCCGTTGCGGCGGGCCGTGCGCGGTGGAACTCGCAGCAAGGAAGACATCACCGCCTAGGAGCAAGCCAGCATCCCTGGCTGGCCCCGGTACCGGCGCCAGATGTCAGGCGACGACTTCAACCCGGGAATTAAGGGAATAGCCTGCGCCGCGTTCGGTGCGGATCAGCTTAGGACGGCTGGGATCGGATTCGATCTTGCGCCGCAGCCGCAGGATCTGCACGTCGATGCTGCGGTCGAACACGTTTTCGTCGCTGCCGCGGCTCAGTCCAAGAAGCTGCTCACGGCTGAGAATGCGCTCGGGCGCGCCAAGAAAAACGCATAGCAGGGCGAATTCCGCATGGGTCAGTTCGACGCGATCGCCGTCGTTCGAGGTGAGCCGTCGCGAGCGCAGGTCGAGTTCCCATCCGCTGAATCGGAATGCCTGGGGCGCATGGCCTTGCGCATGTAAAACCGGATGCGCCTGCGTGCGGCGCAGGATGGCCCGGATCCGGGCGAGCAATTCGCGCAAGTTGAATGGCTTGGTCAGATAGTCGTCCGCACCCAACTCCAGACCCATGATGCGGTCGACGTCGTCCTTGCGGCCGGTGAGCATAATGATGGGAATGCTCGAGGTCTCGCGCAGTTCGCGCGCGAGATTCATTCCGTCCTCCGATGGCAGCTTCAGGTCAAGCAGCACGAGATCAACGATTTCGTGTGCGATGGCATCGCGCATGCCTGCTCCGTCTGCCACGCCGGTCACGTGCAGGTCGTAATCGCTCAGGTAGTCGGCGACCATTTGACGCAGGTCGGGATCGTCATCGACTACTAGGATGTGTCGGGGGATACTCATGCCTGAAGAATAGATTGTTTATTGTGCTTGCGGCCCGCATCTACAGGCAAGAATAGTATAGCGACAGGCCGCGCGACAAATCGAACTATTGGCGGCTTGTGCGAGGCGGGCGCCAAAATCAGCCGGAGGGCCGAAATCCGTACGATGATCGACGTTCTGGTGGTAGACGACGACCCGCTGATGCGTGGATTGCTCGCCGAATGGCTGAGCGAAGCCGGCTATGGCGTGCGTCAGGCCGAGAACGGGACGACCGCGCTGCAGATGCTGCACCGGCAGCCCGCCGGCCTGCTGATCACCGACATGGACATGCCCGGTCGCGATGGTGCGCAGACCCTCGAGGACGCGCGCCGCATGCTGCCCGGACTCGCGGTCATCGCCATCTCAGGCGGCGCCCGCGACGCTAAGCACGACTGGGTCGCGATCGCATCGAGACTCGGCGCGGCAAAGACGCTGGCAAAGCCGTTCGAACGGCAGGAACTGCTCGCAGCCGTCCAGGAAGTCGTGCCGCGGGATAAGTCCGACGCGCGGAACGCATGAACGATCTCGCCAGCCTGCCCGCAACACAGGAGCCGCAACCGCGCAAACACAGGGCGGCCCCACGCATCGATTTCCATCTGGCGCTGCGAATTGCGGGTGCGCTGGTTGTCGTGGTGATGGCAAGCTTTCAGCTCTACGACATTCTGCGCAGACTGGACATCGTCGTGGAAACTGCCGAGCAGAACTACGGGAGTCTTTCGCGGGCGCTGGCCGAACAGACGCGCAGCGCGGTGCAAGCGGTCGACGTCGTCGTGCAAGACACCGCAACCGTCATGCAGTTGACGAAGCCACGCGCTAACGACCGGCAAATGCATGCGCACCTGCGCAGTCGTATGCGAATGACCCACCATCTCGAGAATCTGTTTTTTGCGGATGGCGACGGCAGCGTAATTGCTGCTGGCGCCGAGACTGCTCTGCCTCGCGAGTGGGTCGCGCTGCAACCGTTTTTCCTGGCGCACCGGCAACCGATCGATTCGGGACTGTTCGTTTCGCAGGCATTTCGCCGGGAACCGGCGGCAAACTGGACTGTCGCGCTGAGCCGCCGCGTCGATGACCCCGGCGGGCGTTTCCAGGGTGTGGCGGTGGCCTGGGTCGACCTGGATTATTTCCGGCGTTTCTATCAGGCCATCGATCTCGGCGCGGGCAGCGAGGTCGTCCTGTTTCGCCAGGATGGGGGGCTGCTGGCGCGCTACCCGTCGGCGGACGACGAGCTCAGCCGCCCGTTCGCAGAAGAAGCACTGTTCCGCAAACTGATGGTCGAGCAAAGCAAGACCGCCACGCTGCTAAAAAGCCCGGCCGACGGTCTGGAACGGGTATACGCGGCGCAAGCCGTCGGCGGCTATCCGCTCGCGGTCGGTGTCAGTGTGAAGAAAACCGCCGTGCTCGATGCCTGGCACGTGCAGGTCATGCACAGCACGGTGCGCACGACGCTGCTTTGCCTCAGCGTCATCACGCTGGTGTGGCTGGTTTTGCGCCACCTTCGTCGCAGCGAGCGCGCCGAAGAGCAGTTGCGCGTGCAGACAGCACTGCTCGACGAATTGTTCGAGAGCGCACCCGAAGCGATTGTCATGCTCGATCTCGAGCGGCGAGTGACGCGCGTCAACCGCGAATTCACCCGCCTGTTCGGCTATACGGCCGAACAGGTGCGCGACCGGGCACTCGATTCCCTGATCGTTCCCGAGGAACTGCGCCCCGAATGGCAGCGCCTGGCGGACTCCGTGCGGCAAGGCCTGCACACCAGCATGGAAACCGAGCGCGTGCGCAACGACGGCACACGATTGCATGTCTCCGAACTCGGTGCGCCTATTCTGGTTGCCACCGGCCAGATTGCCAGCTATGCGATCTACCGCGATATTTCCGAACGACGGCTCGCGGACGCCGAGCGCGACAAACTGGAAACGCGGCTGCGCCAGGCGGTGAAGCTGGAAGCAATCGGCACGATGGCCGGAGGGATCGCGCACGACTTCAACAACATCCTGGCCGCCATCCTCGGCTATGGCGACATGGCGCAGAACGCCGCCGCGGAAGGCAGCACGCTCAGACGTTACGTCGGCAACGTCCTCTCGGCGGCGCATCGCGCCAAGGCGTTGATCGACCAGATCCTGACGTACAGCCGCACCAATCGGGGCCAGAGCGCGGCGGTCAGCGTCAACGAGGTGATGGAGGAAACCCTGGACCTGGTGCGCGTGTCGTTGCCGGCGGGCATCGAGCTGAACGCCGTGCCAAGCGCGCGACGCGTGTGCGTTATCGCGGATCCGACCCACATTCACCAGTTGATCATGAACCTATGCCGTAACGCCGAGCTTGCCATGCCCGCGGGCGGACGGTTGACGGTGGCTGTGGACGTGATCGATGCAAACGAAGATGCAACGCTATCTCACGGATTGTTGCCGGCGGGCCGCTATCTGCGCCTGCGCGTCGAAGATACCGGCTGCGGGATGGCGCCCGAAGTCGCCACGCGGGTATTCGAACCCTTTTTTACGACGCGCGATGCCGGCACCGGCACCGGTCTGGGTCTCGCGCTGGTGCAGGGCATCGTCACCGATCTCGGTGGCGCGATCGATGTCGTCAGCCACCCGGGGCAAGGCAGCACATTCGACATCTACCTGCCGCGCTCGGACGCCGAAGCGATACAAAAAGCGCACGATGCCGCGCCGCTTCCGCGGGGAAGCGGCGAGCGTGTGCTGCTGGTGGAAGACGAGAAACCGCTGATGTTGCTGACCGAGGAAATGCTTGCGGCGCTCAATTACGAGCCGGCGGGATTCACCCATCCGCCGGAAGCGCTGGAAGAGTTTCGCGCCGATCCCGCACGCTTCGACGCCGTCGTGCTCGACCAGCTCATGCCGGGCATGACCGGCACCGAGCTGGCACGGCGGATGCGCCAGTTGCGCGCCGACGTGCCGGTGGTTCTGATCAGCGGTTACACCGGACCCGTGCTGACCCAGCAGGCCCTCTCCGCCGGCATCGATCACGTCCTGACCAAGCCGCTGGACCTGCGGCAAATCGCGGAAGCCCTGTCAAAAGTACTCGCGCGCGCATCGGCGCACTGACACCGGCGTCAATCGCCCGTGGGCGATATGCGGAATTCGATTACCAGCGGATTGGCGGAAAGGCTTTGCGCTAATTTTCTGAAATTTTCTGAACGCTTTGTCTGAATCATCATCCGGTACTCGAATCGGTTGCTGGTTTCTGTCACTCGATACGTCAAGTGTGCCGCGTCGAAACCGTGCGTTGTCAGCTCTGAGCGCAACGCCGTTTCGTCCCACATTTCCAGTCGGCGAAATGCGACTTCAAGCCGCGCGTAGTTCTGCGTCGGCATGCGCGCTTCGATCCAGTGGAATATGGACAGCACAAAGATCACCAGTGCGGTAGTTATGGTCGCGGGAAAATAGAAGCCGATGCCGATCAGAATGCCAAGCGCGGCGGTGATCCAGATCGACGCCGCCGTCGTCAATCCCCGTACCGTGATGCCTTCCTTGAAGATGACCCCCGCGCCGAGAAAACCAATGCCGGTCATGATGCCCTGTGCCATGCGCGTGGGGTCCATGCGGATGCTGTCTGTGGCATTGAGCTGGGCCATCTGCCACTCGTAGCCGGGGACCAGCATCAATACCGCCGAGGCCAGGCACACCAGCGTATGCGTGCGGAAACCGGCCGGACGACCGCGGAAGCTGCGCTCCAGGCCGATCAGTCCGCCTGCCAGGATAGCAGCGAGCAGTCTGCCCGCAATAACCATGTGCTCTTCGCCCATTTGGGCACTCCTTCATTATTGCCGATGGGCGATTGTACGTCCGGTGCGGAAAAGGATATATCTGCGGGAAGCCGAATCTGCTCACCCCAGCGTGCTAGGCCGCTCGTGCCGCTGCCGCTTCTTCCTTTTCTATTCGTTGCCACAATTCGCGGATCAAGCTCTTCAGCATCTGCGCTTCCTGCCAGCGGTCGGACAGTTCATAACCGTCCGCGCCGGTCATCGCATATTCCTTCGGCCCCAGTTCGCACAGGAAAGTAAAGGTCGCATCCGGCGGCGCGCGCCTGCGCCAGCTGCGAAATCCGTATTCCCACCACCCCATAAACAGGTCGAGCCAGTCTTTGTGATGCGGGAAGCTGATCTGCACCTGCACCTGCTCGCGGCTTGCGACCCGGCCGTGAAAGCCCCAGCAGTTGTCGATGATGCGGCGCATGTAGCCGTGATTTACCTCGCTGACTGGCCATGCGAACTCACGCCCGACAACGTAGTGCGACAAGTCGCCGGTCAAACGCAGATCGGGAAAGCAGTCGAGCATCTGCATGGTAAAGAACAGGTCCGTGGTCATGCGATCCCGGTGCGTTTCTATATGTACCGGAATTTTCGCGTCGTGCGCGAGCCGGCGCCAACCCTCGATATAAGGAACGCATTCCTGGATCGAATAGGGCCGCACGTCGGGCTGCAGGTTGATATGATTTGCGCCGAGCTCCTGCACGTGCTCGAGGATGGGCTTCAGGTCGTCGACTTTCTGCGGATAGCATTGCGCCTGCCACGTCATGCCGTGCTCACGCAGAAAGTGAGTGACTTCCTTTGCATAGTTGAAATCGAAGAAGCGCACGCCGCAGCCGTCGAAACCGGCCTCGTAAATCATGTTGAGCTTCTCGTCGAGCGTCCACTCCTTGCCGTCCGGACGCCGCCGCTCCATCGCCCACAGCGATTGGTAAATCAGCAGTTTCTGCATAATCTCTTTCTCCCTAGATCAAAGCGCTCACCGCGGAGGACGCAAAGAACGCAGAGGAAAAACGAAGTCTCGCGAATTGAACCACGGGGATCACTGGGGATGGTGGAGCAAATCCGGGATCTGCAATTGTCATCCCATTCCTCGTCGCGCCTTCGTCTCCAGCCCTTCAGGTTTTCCTCTGCGTCCTTTGCGTCCTCCGCGGTTAGAGTTGCTTTAGGCTTTTAATTGCAATGCGTGGTGGCGCAGGTGGTCTTCCATGAATGTCGAGATGAAAAAGTAGCCGTGATCGTAGCCTTCCTGGCGGCGCAGCGTCAGCGGCTGGCCGGCCTGGCGGCAGGCGTTCTCGAATACCTCGGGATAGAGCTGATCGGGCAGGAATTTATCCGCCAGCCCCTGATCCACCAATATCGGGCCTGCAAACCGCGCGCGCTTCACCAGTTCGCTGGCATCGTATTCCTTCCACGTTGTCCGATCTTCGCCGAGAAAACCCTTGAAGGCCTTTTTTCCCCACGGGCAGCGCATCGGCGCGGCAATGGGTGCGAAAGCTGAAAGCGACATGTACTGCCCAGGGTTGCGCAGCGCGCACACCAACGCGCCGTGTCCGCCCATCGAGTGGCCGAAGATCCCTTGCCGGTCTGCATCCGCCGCGAATTGGCCGGCAATAAGCGCCGGCAACTCACGCGTGACATAGGCGTACATCCTGTAATGCTTTGCCCAAGGCTCGCTCGTGGCATCGACATAGAATCCGGCGCCAACGCCAAAGTCCCAGGAGTCCGCTTCTCCCGGCAGGTTCGCACCACGGGGGCTGGTGTCAGGCGCAACGAGCATCAGGCCCAGTTCCGCTGCAACGCGCTGCGCGCCGGCCTTGATGGCGAACGTTTCCTCGGTGCAGGTCAGTCCCGCGAGGTAGTACAGCACCGGCACCTTGCCCGATTTCGCCTGCGGCGGCTGGAACACCGAGAACTTCATGTCCAGGCCGATTTCCTTCGATGCGTGCGCGTAGTACCCCTGCACGCCACCGAAACATTTATGTTCGCTTATTGTTTTCATCTAAGTCCAAACCCAACGCAGAGGCGCAGAGGACGCAGAGAGCGCAGAGGAAATACAAACACGTCATTAGAAGTGAAATTATCGGCGCACAATGGGGCAATACACGCGGCGCTCGTCCAGTCGTATTCTCGTTCTTCTCCGCGAACTCTGCGTCCTCTGCGCCTCTGCGTTGGGTGTATGCATTAAAAAACCACAACAGAGCGGATGGATTCGCCGGCGTTCATGAGGTCGAAGCCCTTGTTGATGTCTTCGAATTTGAGCTTGTGCGTGATCAGGTCGTCGATGTTGATTTTCTTTTCCATGTACCAGTCGACGATCTTGGGCACGTCGGTGCGGCCGCGCGCACCGCCGAACGCAGTGCCCTTCCACACGCGCCCCGTCACCAGTTGGAAGGGGCGCGTAGCGATTTCCGCGCCGGCCGGAGCGACACCGATGATCACAGACACGCCCCAGCCCTTGTGACAACACTCGAGCGCCTGACGCATGAGCTTCACGTTGCCGATGCATTCGAAGCTGTAGTCGGCGCCGCCCTTGGTCAGATTGACGAGATAGGGAACCAGTTCGGTCTCGGTCATGTCCTTCGGATTGACGAAGTGCGTCATGCCGAACTTTTCGGCTAGCGCACGCCGTTTCGGATTGATATCCATCCCGATGATCATGTTGGCGCCGGCCATGCGCGCACCCTGCACGACATTGAGCCCGATGCCGCCGAGGCCGAAGATAACGACATTGGCACCCGGTTCGACCTTCGCCGTATTGATTACCGCGCCGATGCCGGTGGTGACACCGCAACCGATGTAGCAGACCTTGTCGAACGGTGCATCCTCGCGGATTTTCGCCAGGGAAATTTCCGGCACGACCGTGTAGTTGGCAAACGTCGACGTACCCATGTAGTGGTGCAGCTTTTTCCCGCCCAGCGAAAAGCGGCTGCTGCCGTCGGGCATCAGGCCCTGGCCTTGCGTCACGCGGATCGCCTGGCACAAATTAGTCTTGTGCGACACGCAATAATCGCATTCGCGGCACTCCGGCACGTATAGCGGAATGACGTGATCGCCCTTCTTCAGACTCTGCACATCGGCGCCAACGTCGACGACGATGCCCGCGCCTTCGTGGCCGAGTATCGAGGGAAACAACCCTTCCGGGTCCGCGCCCGAGAGCGTGAATTCGTCGGTGTGACAGATGCCGGTGGCCTTGATTTCGACCAGCACTTCACCGGCTCTGGGGCCGTCGAGCTGCACCGTTTCGAGGGATAGCGGCGCGCCGGCTTTGTGCGCGACTGCTGCGCGGACATCCATGAGTGCTCCTCCTTATTTTTAGTTTTTTATGCTTGGGCCATGGCGGAATGCGCCGTTCTCGCGGCCACCCGACCCAAAAAAACAAACGGCGGGGCAAGCCCGCCGTTGGTGAAAATACGCCGCTCAGGTCGCCGCAGCCTTGATGTCGAAGAAGCGGTTGCGCAGCGCGGTCTGGTTTTCGTAGATCGAACCCTGCGCCAGCGCCGGCGGCAACGGCATGCGAATCGGCACTTTCTCGGTTCTGGGTTCCAGCGTCGGTTCGCCGCAGACCATGCGGCTGTTGAATTCGTCGAGGTCCTTGAAGTTGACCAGCGGCCAGGCATCCGCGGCCGTGCATTCGTACAGTAGCAATTGGCGCGGCTTGTCAGATGTGTTCTGGGCCGAGCCGTGGACCAAACGCACATGGTGGAAAGAACATGATCCGGCTTTGCCGATGCAGGGCACAGCCTTCGAGTAATCCAGCTCCGGGGTTTTCGTGGGATCCATCGCGCCGCAAAAGCGGCCGTCGAGGTGATGGTCCCAGACCTTGTTGATGCGGTGCGAACCGGGCATCACCAGCAGCGGGCCGTTTTCGAGTTCGACATCGTCGAGCATGACGCCGATGGCGAGGATGTCGTCGTTGGTATGCGGATAGAATGCCCAGTCCTGATGCCATTCGACCGGGGAGCCGTATTTTGGCGCCTTCACGTTAAGTTTCGATCCGTGCAGCCGGATGTCTTTACCGAGCAACGCCTTCAGGATCGAGGTCATGACCGGTTGTTTGACCACTTCCATGAAGAATGGAGCGACCTTGTGCGGTGTTTTGATGCGTCGCACACGAGGGTTCTCGGGCGTATGCGTCGGTTCCAGGTCGTAGATGTCATTGTGGGTCTTGACGCCGGCGGCCTTGGCGACCATGTCGGCGATACACTGGCGCATCGCCGCAAGAGTCGCCGCGTCGAGGACATTCTCGACCAGCAGATAGCCGTTCTCGCGGTAAAACGCGACGTCCTTTGCATTAATCACTTCACCACCTCCGTGAAAATACGCGGCTTTCGGGATTTTACGCCGTCCAGCATGGCCGGCGACGGGATTCCGCATTGCTGCGCAACGATGCGCCCCCCTCTCGCTGGGCACCAGCCTACGGCCAATATTGAGGCATGAAATTAGGCCATTACAAGTTGAAATGTCGCAAAGAGTGTGTCAGTGTACTTCTGTTGCGCTGCATCGGGGCTAGCACATGCCGACAGACAACGACAGCGTAGTCAGTTCAAAAAACACAATCGATAACCAGGAGGAGAATTTCGAATGAAAAAACTCACCATCATTGCCGCCGCAGTCGGAGCCCTGTGCTTCGCTGGAGCGGCTTCCGCCCAAACCTTGAAAGGCCCGATCGACGACGCCGCACTGAGTTGGGGACCGTCGCAGTGGGGCAAGGACGACATGGCCGGCAGCGCGAATCACACCAAGAACTCGGCCAACATCAAGCGCGCGCTGGGCACTATCAAGCAATTCAAGTCCATTACCGTCGGCAAGTATTACCATCGTGAAGCGCCCGCTTTTGGTCCGCGCAGCTGGAATATGACGATCCCGGGTACGCCGACCGGTGGCCCGTTCGGCAAGAACGCGCTGGTGTATCACGATGAACTCGTTACGACTGAACTTGGCCAGATTCAGACCCAGTTCGACGGTCCCGGCCATATCGGCGTGAACACCTCGAAGGGCCCGATGTTCTACAACGGCCGTATTTCTTGGGATTCCTACGAACGCGGTGCCGGTGGTAGGGTGTTGGGCATGGGTCCGCTGGGCGTAGAACACGTCGGCGAACTGGGCTTTGTCTGCCGCCTGGTGGTGCTGGATGCAGTGGCCTACCGCAAGTCGCAAGGCAAGATTCCCGCATCCGCGGAAATGCTGCCGATACCCAAGAGCACCGATTCACCGGGAATCGTCACGGCAGCAGACATGGATGGCATGATGAAGGCGCAAGGCCTCGGCGATGTGCAAGCGGGAGATTGTGTCGCACTGCATACCGGCCAGGGCAACTCTTGGGGCAACGGCCGTTACAAGTCGCTGACCTCCGAGCAGCGCGCAGCAGCACGCGCGTTATTCGCTCAGGGCGAGCCCGGCTTTGGCATCAGCGCCTGCGAGTGGATGGCCAAGAGGAACATTGCACTGCAGATGGGCGACACCTCGGCCAACGACGCACAGCCATTCGGTGAAAATGGGGACGGCTATGCCGTGCCCTGCCACACCGAAATGATGCCGCGTCGTGGCATCTGGAACCTGGAAAACGTGGACACCGAGTCGCTGGTCAAGGCCGGCATCAAGGAAGGTGCGTTCGTCTGGGCTCCGCTGAAAATGATCGGCGCCACGGGTTCCCCGGGTAACCCGATTGTGCTGTATTAATAAGCCGTCAATAAAAAAGTTTTAGGCCTCTAAGTTGAACCGGCAGTCGCGCAAGCGGCTGCCGGTTTTTTCTTGAGCAGGGGAAACGGGGTGAGACGTTCAATTGACCCCCTTGGCGCCCGTTTCCTTCCCACACAAAACACGTGCACGCGCTGGAACGGGTCATTTTGACGCCTTCGGGATGGGGCTATAGCCGGGGAGGTAGGATCGCGTAGCGCCGTTAATTCCGTAGATGTCGCGGAGGTTCTTCTTATAGGCAGTTGGCCGGCGAATTTCCGGCATTCACGGCCTTAACCAAATGATATGCACCGCCCATCCAATGCTAGACTGATACCAACATGGCTCCGAACCGCAAAATCTTGTTTCCTCCACTGACGCCGGCCATCGCCGCCGCTGTGCTCTGGGCCGGCGCATCGGTCGCCATGGCCTGTGGCGAAGTTTTCCGGGGCGACATGGTGACCGCCGAGCGCGAGCTGGGGGCCACCCCGGCGGGGGAGACCCGCAGTGTGCACGTACTCGGCGCCGGCTGGTTCCGTGCTGTTGAAATCATGAAGCGCGGCGGCACCGACGATAACACCACGGTCACGATCGAGCTGGACGGCGAACCCATGATTACGACCTCGTTCGCCGCGCTGAAAAATCCGTGGATGCAACTCGAGACAAACATGATGGGTGCAAAGGTGCGCACAGATGGCGATACCAGCACGATGACGATCTGGTACTCGACTGAACTGAAGTTCAGCGGCATGGCGGCAGTGCGCATCAATGTCCTGGAGGAAGGTGTGGAAGGCCTGAGGACGCGCACCGTAATGAACAAGCCTGCGCCACACGAACACATTGCCGGTCAGCAGATCGGCAACACGGCGGCCTTGCCGGCGTTCAAGTAAACACCCACCCCCTCTCCCCGACCCTCTCCCGCCAGGGGAGAGGGAGTTCTGAAGCCAGAATAGCAAGGCGACCGATTGGTCGCCTTGATCGTTTCCAAATACGCGTGCCACTCATGTTACCGGCGTGGTTTTTGTTTCTGACCTTACTCCCTCTCCCCTGGCGGGGGAGGGCCGGGGAGAGGGGGTGGGGGTTTACTTGAACGCCGGCAAGGCCGCCGTGTTGCCGATCTGC
>JANMYN010000697.1:0-2643 GCA_031382195.1 Betaproteobacteria bacterium | reverse complement strand
TCGCGGTCGCGCTGGCCCTGCATAGCCAGATCCACCGTGAGCACCAGCGCCGAACATCCCGCGGCCTTTGCGCGCTCGATCAACTCTCGCGACATGCCACGGTCGCGCATCACGTAGAGCTGAAACCAGGTCGGAGTTTTCGCCACTTCCTTGATGTTCTCCACGGTCGAGGTGGACATCGAGCTGAGACAGAATCCCGCCCCGGCGTCGGTCGCCGCGCGCGCCGCCTCCAGCGCGCCGTCCGGCCAGAACAGTCCGGTCATCCCTGTCGGCGAGAGGATCAGCGGCAGGTCGTACTTCTGGCCCATCACCATGACAGACTGGTCCCGCGCGGAAACATCTCGCAGCACGCGTTGCACAAGTGAAATGCGGTTGAAATCGGCCTGGTTCGCCCGCAGCGTAAGCTCATCCTGCGCCCCGCCGTCGATAAAGTCGAACAGCACGCGCGGGAGGCGCTTGTAAGCCAGGCGGCGCAGATCCGCGATGTTTGCAATGATCATGAGAGGCGAATCCTCGTCTTCGTAGTAATCAATTGGGAGCGTCGAAAGCGCGATCCATGCATGCTATGCGGACCAGCCGATGCCCGTGTGTCGAATCCGGCAGCGCTAATATTTCGCCTTGGTCTTGTAGAGGTAGGACGTCAACTCGGACATTTGGACGCCGGACCGATGCAGGACCTGGTGCGCGAAGCGCGTAATCCCGCGCATGACCCGGTAGACGACGAGCGGATGACTATCGAGCAGCGATTCCAGCCTGGCGCGCTGCAGGCTGAACACTTTCGTGGGTCCCAACGCAACCAGCGCGGCATAGCGCGGACGCGAATCGAGAAAGGCCAGTTCACCCGCGAGGTCGCCTGCCGTCAATACGTTCAGACGCACCCAGTCGTCGTCATTTCTTTTCGCCACGGCGAGAGCACCGGCCAGCACAACCCGCAGTTTGTCATCGGTTGCCCCCTCCTCAACCAGAACTTCACCATCCACGTAATCGCTAACCTCCATCAGCGCCGACAGAACTGCGCATTGCTCCTCGGTCAATTCAGTTCCGATCTTGGATTGCCGGACGAATTCGATAGTTGCTTTTGCAGGCATTATTCCAGGCTCCGAATTAAAATATTTCCGCAACGCAATCGCGGAAGGTAATGGTGTGTCATTCTGCCGCCACAACCCGAGGAACGCAAAGGAACTCCGAAGCCGTTGCGGCGCGAGCATCCGGGCGTCTAGCCGATGGCCGCGTAGCGGTATAGGAAAGCGGAAAGGTGAGAGTTGTAGCACTTTTGTGCTACATTTCAGCTTTGCATCGGAGCCCGAACATGTCCACGACCTCGATCCGGCTACCGGAGGATCTAAAGGCTCGCGTTGCTGCTGCCGCTGAGCGCGCCGGAACTACGGCGCACAGCTTCATTCTGGAGGCGATCGCAGAGAAGGCGGATCAGGCAGAACACCGCGCAGACTTTCATGACGTTGCCGAGAAGCGCTATGCCGATCTCGTGGGCTCCGGCAAGACGATTGCCTGGGAAAAAATGCGCAGCTATCTTGAACACCGAATCGCGGGGAAAAGGGTCGCTCGCCCGGCGGCTAAAAAACTGGGCCGCTGAGGATGGCCAGGATCGAATTGGTGCCTGAGATCCAGGCTGACTTCGATCGCATCCTCGAACATCTCACGGAGCACGCTGTTGAAGATGCGCCTGGCCGTATCAGGGAAATCATTCAGGCTATCGACGTTCTCCATCACAATCCGATTATCGGCAGGCCGGTATCCGCAAGTACAAGGGAGTTGGTCATTGGACGCAGCGCCCATGGCTACGTGGCTTTGTACCGCTACATCGAGCAGATCGACACGGTCTTCGTACTCGCAATTCGCAGTCAGCGGGAGGCTGGCTACGGCAGAACGTGATTCCGTTGAAAGCACCCCTAGGCTGAAGGTCGCTGCCGCGGCAAACTCAGGCTTTTCTGGTGCGATAGAACACAACCATTTCGGTGTTGTCGCGGTCGCCCAGACCATCGGCAACCATCTTGCGGAACGATTCCGTGACGCCGGCCAGTGCCTGCGGAATTTTCGCCGCGTCGATCCCTGCGCGTTCGGCGAATGCGCAGGCTTCGGCAAGGACGGCGAGTCCGGTGGAAACCAGCACCTGGTTGATCATCTTGGTAGCCTGCCCCGCGCCCGTTCGATCCCATCAACGTCGCCCGGCCCGCGAGCGCATCCCATAGCGGGCGAACCCGTTCGAAAATATCCGGCTGCCCGCCGACCATGATCGCCATTTTCCCTTCCCGCGCGGCCGGTGCGCCGCCGGAAATCGGCGCATCGAGCCATGCCATCCCGCATTGGGCTGTAAGGCGCGCCGCCATGTCCCGATTCCACACGACCGGCGCAAATCCACAATCGATCAGGCGGTGCATGATTGCCCCACCAAGAACGCCGGCTCCAATGCAGCCAACGCGGGGTTTTTCGTTGTTCATTTTTCTTCCCCTGGGAGCTGAAACTGGGCGACAGCCGCCTGTAGGCGGTGCTTGACCCGGTCGGATCTATTTCAAAGTCACTCGATCCGCATTATTATTACCTATACGGACAGATGTCCTCGGGGCATCGGCACGCTCTGTGAATTTCAATGGTCCTGACTGGTCCGTCTGATGAATAATTCGC
>JANMYN010000799.1:0-7568 GCA_031382195.1 Betaproteobacteria bacterium | reverse complement strand
CACTTTCCGTTGAATGCGTCGTTCATGAACGGCCCCAACTGGGGCCGCGATGTCTTCATCCCGATGGACTGGGTCATCGGTGGCCGTGAATTTGCCGGCCAGGGCTGGCGCATGCTGATGGAGAGTCTGGCTGCCGGGCGTTCCATTTCCCTGCCGTCTTCGAGCGCCGGCGCAGCCAAGCTGGCTCTGCGAACCACCAGCGCCTACAGCAGGGTGCGCAGCCAGTTCAAAATCTCGATCGGAAAATTCGAGGGCGTGGAGGAGGTGCTGGCCCGTATGGCCGGCAACACCTACGCAATCGATGCCGCACGCACCATGACGGCTGGCTCGATCGATCTCGGCGAAAAACCTTCGGTGATCTCGGCGATCGTTAAATATCACTGTACCGAGCGCGGCAGACAGGTAATCAATGATGCGATGGACGTCCATGGCGGCAAGGGTATTTGCCTCGGACCGAACAACTATCTGGGCCGTGCCTACCAGCAGATTCCGATCGGCATTACGGTGGAAGGCGCGAATATCCTCACGCGCAGCATGATGATCTTCGGTCAGGGCGCGATTCGCTGCCATCCCTATGTATTGAAGGAAATTGCTGCGACGCGTAATACCGATCCCGCGCAGGCCGGCAGCGAATTCGACGATGCGTTCTGGGACCACGTGCGCTTTGTTCTAGGCAATGCGGCCAGGTCGTTGTGGCAGGGCGTGACCGGCGCCCACCTGGTCAGCGTGCCCGGTGCGCCGGAGCTGCGTTCGTACACGCGACAGCTAACGCGTATGTGTGCCGGATTCGCATTCTCCGCGGACGTGGCCATGTTTTTTCTCGGCGGGGACCTGAAGCGCCGGGAAAAGCTGTCCGCCCGTCTGGGCGATATCCTGAGCCAACTCTACATCGCATCGACGGTGTTGAAGCGCTACGAAGATGATGCCCGTCCACAGGCCGACCTGCCACTGGTGAAGTGGGCGCTAGAAGACTGCCTGAATCGCGTTCAGGACGCGTTTTACGGCGTGTTCGAGAATTTCCCCAACCGCGTCGCCGGCTGGATGCTGCGCGTGGTCGTTTTCCCGCTGGGCAAATCCTATACGGTGCCGAGCGACAATCTGGGACATCAGATCGTGAAGCTGCTGCTCGAAATCTCGCCGACACGCGAACGGCTGACTTCCAACGTGTTCGTGCCGCGCCATGAAGACGATCCGGTCGGACGCCTGGAGTTGGCCATGCAGGCGGCTCCGGCCGGGGAGGCAACCGAATCCAAGATCCGCGGCGCCACGAGGGCCGGCGTAATTTCCGGTCTGACCGAGGATGCGCGCATTGCCGCGGCAATCGAGAAGGGCATTATCAGCACCGGAGAGGCCACGCAGTTCCGGCAGTTCAACGCCCTGCGCCGCGGCTGCATCATGGTCGACGATTTCCCGCACGACGTCGGTCGCTCGCAGATCGCGCGTGACCCCGCAAACCTGCAGGCAATAGGCAGCGTCGTATCGCAGAAAACAGCTGCATAAGCAAAGACGGAGAATCTACCGGCGGAAAGTGGCGCGGCCTTCATGGCAGGAGGAGACGCTGCGCATTGCCCAGCATCTGGCCGCCGGGTCGATGCGCTCTTACGCGCAAGCCAAGTGGCTGGTCAACGAATCCCTCGAACCGCTCGATGCGCAGATGGAGCGCGAATTGCAGGCCTTTTCCCGTCGCGCCCGGTGGCAATGATTTGAAGGAAGGCGTGACGGCGTTCGTGGAGAAACGAAAGGCCGTCTACAGGGGCGATTGAAACGCGTTGACCGTTGAGAATGCGACAGGAAACAGTATCTCTGGCGGAAAAACACACGATTCTGCCGCTTGGTGTGTGTAGCAATCAGATTTTATTCAATAATTTGGGCAGCCAAAGGCTGTCGAAATTTCTACATATTTTCCGGATCGGGTCGTTAAGTGTCGGAGGATCCTCTTTTGCGGCCAGATCGTCGCTGCCCAGCGACAACCCCATTCTAGAATCCCATTAGGTTTTACTACTGAATTGCAAGGCTTTCTGGCTTCACTGGCCGATTGCCTCTGCAGTCAGGCATGCAATCTGCTCATAACGTCACAGGGACGAGGTTTATTAATTTAAGAACCGGAGTTTCGCTTCTTGAGTATGCGCGAAACTTCCTGAAGAACGGGCACAGCGATGGCATACGTTGATATCAAAGCCGGAATTAACGCGTTGGCGAAAGTCATTCAATGGTTCGCGATGAGCAAACGCATGCTGCTTATCGTTTCGCCGTTCCTGGCTATCGTCGCGGTACTGGTTTGGCTTGCCATTGTCAGCATAGACATCCTGGCCGCAGGTCGTGCATACGTCGAAGGCGAAAGCCTGTGGTCAAAGAACCAGAAAGAAGCGGTATTCCATTTATTGCGTTATGCGGAGACCAGCTCCGAATCGAATTTCGTCGGCTATCGGAAAGCGATCATGGTGCCGCTGGGGTTCCGCAAGGCGCGCCTTGAGCTTGAAAAGTCCAAGCCTAATTACGCTACCGTGCAGTCGGGATTCCTGGAAGGCGGAACCCACCCGGACGACATCGACGGTGTCATCAGCCTGTACGAACGCTTTCATCGCGTAAGCTACATGAAGAGCGTGCTCGACATCTGGAAAACTGGCGACGAGTTCATGGCGAGGCTAGATGCGGCTGCCCAACAACTCCATGAATTTCAGGTGTCCGGTGCAGCGGACTCTCCCAGGCGCGATGCGGCACTGCGCAACATTATCCAGATCAACGAAGAACTCAGGCCTTGGCAGAACCGGTTTTCAAACACATTGGGCGAGGCCACGCGCTGGATCCGGTCAACGCTGCTGCTGGTAATCCTGACGGTCGCGGGAATTCTGATTCCATGCGGCATATATCTTACGCAGCGCATGGTCAGTCAAGTCGATCGCGCGGAACGCGAACTCAAGGAACTCAAGCTGGGGCAGGAATACGCGGTGAAGCTTGCATATCACGCCAGCCACGACCCCCTCACCAATTTGGTTAACCGCCTTGAATTCGAAAAGCGCCTTGCGCTGGCATTGCACACCGCGTCCAGTCAGGGGCGGCAGCACAGTGTCATGTACCTGGATCTCGATCGGTTCAAGATCGTCAACGATACTTGCGGACACGCGGCCGGCGATCAATTACTGCGGCAAGTAAGCGCATTGCTAAAAGAGCAAGTGCGCGAAGGCGATTCTCTTGCCCGTCTGGGCGGCGATGAGTTCGGTGTGTTGCTTGAAAACTGTCCGCTGCAGGAGGCAATCGGCATCGCCGACAAATTGCGCCAGTGCATAGGCGATTTTCGCTTTTTCAGCGAAGGCAAATCGTTCAGCATCGGCGCCAGCGTCGGCGTGGTGCAGATCGCCGATGGGACGCTCAATCTTACGGACATACTCAGCGCTGCGGATGCCGCTTGCTACATGGCGAAGGAGAAGGGGCGCAACCGTGTTCAATTCTACAGACCGCATGACAGCGAGGTTTCCATGCGGCGGGGTGAAATGGAATGGGTGCCCCGGCTGCAACTGGCGCTCCAGGAAGGACGCTTCGTGCTTTACTCCCAGGAGATTATGTCGATCGGGGGACAGTCCCCGCAGGCGAGTCATCACGAACTGCTCGTGCGCATGATCGACCCGCATGGCAAGATTATTCCTCCGATGGCGTTTATCCCTGCTGCTGAACGCTATAGCATCATGCCCATGATAGACCAGTGGGTTGTTCACAACGCGTTCGCCGCGATCAGCGCGTTGGGCCCGGACTGCGGAACTTATTCAATCAATATTTCTGGCGCATCAATCGGGGACGAACGCATCCTTGAGTTCGTTCGGGAACAGTTTCGGAAATTTGTCATGCCGCCTCGGAGCGTTTGCTTCGAGATCACGGAAACCGCCGCAATTGCAAACTTTGACAAAGCAGCGCGATTCTTTGGTGAAATGAAGTCGCTTGGCTGCCTGTTCTCGTTGGACGATTTCGGGGCTGGCATGTCCTCGTTCGGATACCTCAAGCATTTACCCGTGGACTTCGTCAAGATCGACGGCAGTTTTGTCAAGGATTTGGGGCACGACCCGATTGCCGTCGCGATGGTGCGGGCCATCAACGACGTGGGGCATGTGATGGGCAAACAAACAATCGGCGAGTTTGTCAACGGAGAGGTTGTCCTCGGCGCATTGCGCGACATTGGCGTGGACTTCGCACAAGGTAACTGGATATCTCCGCCCATCCCGTTCTCGGTAAAGTCGTCTGGCGCGATGATTCCTCTACGTACTGCGACGGAATCAGTTCGTTTGGCTCAAGTGCGCACAGCTGCCGGGGCAAGCAGTTCTTAATTCCATAACATGAAAGAACAGATCATGAATATGAATGACAATGCGGTTCGGGAAATGTCCTCGCACCCCCGGTGGGTCTCCTCGTTGTACGAGTTCGTGGCTCCCCACTGGGATAATCTGGTCAACGGGCAATGGGCGCAGTCGGTCGCGTCGGCGCGCCTCAGTGTCGAACAGATGCAAGGATGGATTCTTCAAATCTACCCATTCATCTACGATTTCCCGAAGTTTCTCGCCGAAGGTTTGATCAAGGTGGAGGACGACTTTTCTCGAACTTTTTTGATTGAAAACATCCGTATCGAAAGAGCACACGCCGAACATTGGATATGGATGGGCGAGGGATTCGGCCTGGATCGGCAGCAAATGCTGAATCTGGCAGAGGGCGAGACCCCCATCCTGCGAGACGTGCAGTCGCTTACTGACTGGGTTTGGCGAGTCAATGCCAAAGGGTCTCTCGCCGAGGCCGTGGCCGCGACGAGCTTTGCCATCGAGGGCGTTGCTGGCGCGCTCGCGAGAAAAATTGCCACGGGTTTCGAGTCCTATCGGGATCGGCCGGGCGTGGAAATGAATCCCAAGACCTACAAGTGGATCCGTGAGCACTGCCACTACGATGATGAGCACCCTAAATTCGCATTGGAGATCGTCAAGCACTATGCCATCACCGAACGAATGCAGCGACAGGTCATGTTTGCGGCCAAGCGCAGCCTGGAACTGCTCGAATTGGCGCTATTGAGCTCGACGCAGATGTCGCCCACAAAGAAGTAATGACCGGACGCCATCGACGCTGAGTTGCATAGGTACAGTCGACGCGCTGACTGGCGTCGGACATAACAGCCGTAGGTCCAATTCCGGGCAGCAGAGCGGTGCGGCGGCGGCTGGGTTGGGCGAGCTTTGCTTCCTACCCGGCGCGGGGATCACCGCCATGAATCGGTCCCCGCGCTTCTTATTGTGCGGCCCTTGACCGGGAGCCGACTTGGTCAGACACTGTCTCTCGGATCAAGCCGCAATCATTCTAAATTGCGCATACCTCTTTCGACCCTTCGAGTCGCCAGCGGTTGGCGCCGCTATTGAAAATGTCGAATCTGAAGAACAAAACGATATTCATCACCGGCGCGACCCGAGGAATCGGGCGCGAATTCGCGTTGCGCTTCGCCCGTGATGGCGCCAACATCGTAGTGACCGGCAAGACCGCGGAGCCCAATCCCAAAGTTTCAGGCACGATCCATTCGACGGCACGCGAAGTCGACGAGGCTGGCGGCCGTGCGCTGCCGCTGCAATTGGACGTTCGGGACGAAAATGCCGTGGCAGCCGCGGTGAAAGCGGCGGTGGAAAAATTCGGCGGTATCGATATTCTGGTCAATAACGCCAGCGCGCTCAGCATCTCCGGCACCATGGCGACACCTGCGAAGCGATATGATCTGATGAACCAGATCAATGCGCGTGGCACGTTCATCTGTTCGCAGACCTGCGTGCCGCACCTGTCGAAGTCGGATAATCCCCACATTCTGACGCTGTCGCCCCCGCTCAACATGAACCCGAAGTGGTTCAAAGACCATGTTGCCTATACGATGGCAAAGTACGGAATGAGCATGTGCACGCTCGGGATGTCCGCCGAATTTGCCTCTGTGGGAATTGCCGTAAATTCGTTGTGGCCGCGCACGACCATCGCAACCGCTGCAGTCGAGGTCTATTTTCCCCAGGCGCTGGCCGGGAGCCGTAAGCCCACGATCATGGCGGATGCGGCTCATGCGATCGTTGTGCGTGACAGCCGCCAGTTCACCGGCCAGTTCTTCATCGATGAAGAAGTACTGCGCGGACAGGGTGTCACGGATTTCGAGCAGTACGCGGTCACGCCGGGTGCGAAGCTTTACACTGACATCTTTCTCGATTGATCCGCTTACGAACAAGAGTACGACTGGAGGAATCGACATGCCGCAGAAAGGCGACCTCATCGCCCCGGAAATCGCGAAGACCCTGGACGGAATGTTTCAGGAACGCGTGCGCCGCTCCGCTGCCGCGCTTGCCTACAGGAATTTCGACGAACCTGGTGCCTGGCGTGATTACACCTGGGGCGACGTCGAGAAACTGGTGGCGCGCTGGCAGGCCGGGTTCGAAGGCGACGGACTGCAGCCGGGGGATCGAGTCGCGATCATGTTGCGCAACAGCGTCAATTGGATTGTGTTCGATCAGGCCGCAATGGGACTCGATCTGGTGACCGTGCCGCTCTACACGTCGGATCGTCCCGAGAACATCGCCTACATCCTTAAGGACTCTGGCGCAAAGCTGTTGGTGTTCGAGAATCCAGATCAGTGGGATTCGTTCGCGGAAGTGCGCGATCAGCTCGCCGGACTAAAGCGCGTGCTGTGCATTAATCCGCTGTCCGGGCCGTCAACCGATCCGCGCGTAAAGAGCATAGTCGACTGGCTGCCGAAAACGGCGGGTGCCGTCAGGCACGTCAACCAGGACGGCGCAAAACTGGCCAGCATCATTTACACCTCGGGCACGACGGGAAAGCCCAAGGGCGTCATGCTGTCGCACCGGAATATGCTAGGGAACTGCTTTGCGACCCTGCAATGCCTGGCGATATATCCGGATGATCTCCTGCTGTCGTTCCTGCCGCTGTCGCACACGCTGGAGCGCACGTGCGGTTACTACGGCATCGTAATGTGTGGCGCGCGGACCGCATTCGCGCGTTCGGTGCAGCAACTAGGAGAGGACTTGCAGTCCATACGGCCAACGCTGCTGATTTCTGTGCCGCGGATATACGAACGCGTCTACGGCGCTATCAAGCAGAAGCTGGCTGAGGGACCTGCCGCACGCAGGAAGCTCTTCGAAGCGGCGGTCGCCGTCGGCTGGGCGCGATTCGAGCACCAACAGGGGCGCGGACCCTGGAAACCCGGTTTCTTGCTGTGGCCCATTCTCAAGAAGCTGGTCGCCTCGAAAGTCATGGCCCGGCTCGGGGGGCGGCTGCGTGCCGCAACCTGCGGCGGTGCGGCACTGTCTCCCCAAATTGCCCAGCTGTTTATCGGATTGGGATTGCCGGTCATCCAAGGCTATGGCCTGACCGAGACGAGTCCGGTCGTGAGCACCAATCGAATTGAGGATAACGTTCCGGCCAGCATTGGCAAGCCGATTCCCGGCGTGCAGGTCAAGCTGGGTGACAAGGATGCGCTGCTGGTCAAAGGTCCGAATGTCATGTTGGGATACTGGAACCTTCCGGACGCGACCAAGGCGGTATTCACCGCGGACGGCTGG
>JANMYN010000789.1:0-2574 GCA_031382195.1 Betaproteobacteria bacterium | reverse complement strand
GCCATCGGCCATGCGCAGCTCGTCTCGCACGCGCAGCTCGAGGTCGCTCACTACGACATTTCCAAGTCGCGCGTCATGGAGGAACAGGCTCGCTTCGGCGCCGCCGTCGTCACGGCGCGCGCGGAACTAGCCAGCCTCGGCGAGCATATTCCCGCGGGCACGCCGGCAGAGTTCGAGGCCTTTCTCAATGTGCACCTGATGATTCTCGACGATCCGACGCTCTCGGAGACGCCAAAGCATCTTATCGAATCACTGCAGTGCAACGCCGAGTGGGCACTGAAGCTGCAGATGGATGCGCTGATAGCGCAGTTCGAAAGCATCGAGGACGGCTATCTCAGGGATCGCAAGACCGACGTCATCCAGGTTGTCGAACGCATCCTGAAGGTTCTGATGGGACGGCCCGGCCAAGTGTTGGCGCGCAGTACGCCGGAGGAAAACAGCATTCTCGTCGCGCACGACCTGTCTCCCGCCGATGTCATTCAGTACAAGAGCCATCAGTTCGCGAGCTTCATCACCGATCTGGGCGGCGGTACCTCGCATACCGCGATTATCGCCCGCAGCCTCAACATCCCATCGGTGGTGGCGCTGCATCATGCACGCACGCTGATCCGCGAGAACGAAGTCCTGATCGTCGACGGCAGCAGTGGCGTAGTCATCGTCAACCCGGACAGGACGGTGCTTGCCGAATACAAGCTGCGTCAGGAGCAGTGGCAACTCGAGCGCCTCAAGCTCAAGCGGCTCAAGAAAACCAGGACAACAACGCTCGACGGCACGTCGGTCGAACTACAGGCCAACATTGAGCTGCCCGACGATGTCGCCGACGCGAAGGACAACGGCGCCGACGGCGTGGGCCTGTTCCGCACGGAATTCCTCTACCTGAACCGGGGCGACCTGCCGAGCGAGGACGAGCAGTTCGAAGCCTACCGGCGGGTCGTGCAAGACATGGGCGGACGACCGGTCACCATTCGCACGTTCGATCTCGGCGCTGACAAACATGTCGATGCGGCCGAACGGGTCGCGCCCAACCCGGCGTTGGGACTGCGCGCGATCCGTTTGTGCCTGGTCGAGCCGCAGATGTTTCACCGCCAGTTGCGCGCAATCCTGAAGACATCGCACTACGGCAAGGTGCGCATCCTGATCCCGATGCTGTCCTCGGCGAACGAACTCAACCAGACGTTGCATCACATCGACGAAGCCAAGCGCAGTCTCGACGCGGATGGAATCGCCTATGACAACAAGATTCCGGTCGGCGGCATGATCGAGATCCCGGCCGCCGCGCTATCGCTCTCCACGTTCACCCGCAAGCTCGACTTCCTGTCGATCGGCACCAACGACCTGATCCAGTACATGCTCGCGATCGACCGCGCTGACGATACCGTGGCGCATCTGTACGATCCGCTGCATCCCGCAGTGCTCAATCTGGTGGCGCATATCATTCGCAGCGCCAACCGTGCCAATGTGCCGGTTGCCGTTTGCGGTGAAATGGCCGGCGACGTCCGGCTCACGCGCGTCCTGCTTGGCTTTGGGCTGCGGCAGTTCTCGATGCATCCGGCGCATCTGTTGTCGGTAAAGCAGCAGGTGCTGAAATCCGACCTTCAGGAAATCATCGTTTTTACCCAGAAGATGCTCAGAAGCGACGACCCGGAAAAACTCGAGCAACTGCTGGCACGGATGAATCGCTGATCTTGACGGCACCCGGTCAATGCGCATCGACTCGGACCAAATCACCCAGCACTTGACGCGCGGATTGAAGCGTCTGTACGTCGTTTACGGCGAAGAATTGTTGCTGGCCCTGGAGGCGGCCGACCGCATCCGTGCAAAAGCGCTGGAGCAGGGCTTTGACGAGCGTCGCGTGCTGATCGCCGAGTCGGGCTTCGACTGGGGCGAACTGGCCATGGTGAGCGACAGCATGTCGCTGTTCTCGTCGAAACGCCTGCTCGACCTGCGCATCCCGTCCGGTAAGCCTGGCAAGGAGGGCAGTGAGGCCTTGCAACGGCTGGCCGCTTCCCTGCGCGACGAGACAGTGGTACTGATCACGCTGCCTGCTGTGGATCGCCAGTCGCAAACCTCGAAATGGTTCGGGGCGCTGGACGGCGCCGGCGTTGCGGTGCACGCCATGGCAATCAAGCGCGAGCATCTCGGGCGATGGCTGGTGGGCCGGCTGGCACAGCAGCACCAGCAGGCGGATGCGCAGACCATCGAGTTCCTGATCGAACGGGTCGAGGGCAATCTGATGGCAGCGCATCAGGAAGTGCAGAAGCTGGCATTGCTGTTTCCAGCCGGATCGCTTTCGTTCGATGACGTGAAGAGCGCGGTGGTCGACGTTGCGCGTTTCAATGTGTTCGAAATCGGCGCAACCCTGCTTAGATCCGATCGTGTGCACTTGGTGCGCATGCTCGATGGGCTGCGGGCCGAGGGTGCAGCCGCGCCACTGGTGCTGTGGGCCATCGCGGAAGAGGCGCGCGCAATGGCCAGGGTAAAGGCGGCGATGGCGGGCGGCCAGCCGCTTGCCCCGGCCCTGCGCGACGCAAGAGTATGGGGCGCCCGACAGGATCTGATGCCGGCGGCGCTGCG
>JANMYN010000784.1:0-1879 GCA_031382195.1 Betaproteobacteria bacterium | reverse complement strand
GTAACGGCAGTAATTCCCGTCAAGAATCCGGATTTTGGCTCTCGCGGCTCCCAAGCCGCCTAGTGGAAGGAATCAAGTTGGAGGGTAAATTGGCGGTCGGCAATATAAGAGTGATGCTGGTTGACGATCACGCCGTGGTTCGCATGGGTTTTCGATTGCTTCTGGAGGGTTCATCGGATATCACGGTTGTCGCCGAGTCGGACAGTGGCGAGGATGCCTGTCGCAAATTTCCGGACGTGAGGCCGGACGTGGTGGTCATGGACATATCGATGCCAGGAATCGGCGGCCTTGAAGCGATCGATCGCATTCTGGCGCGCGAACCCGCAGCCCGCATCCTGGTTCTTTCCGCGCATGAAGATGCGATGCATGCGCGCAGAGTGTTGAAGGCTGGTGCGGCCGGCTACCTTACCAAGCGTAGCGCGGCGGAAGCTCTAATGCAGGCGATTCGACAGGTGCATCAGGGCAAGACGTTTCTGGAGCCGGAAATTGCGCAGCAACTCGCCATGCAGCAACTCAATGGCGAGCGTAATCCGCTGGATATGTTGAGTGAAAAGGAATTCAAGGTCTTTCTTGCGCTGGCAAAGGGTCAGTCTGTCGCCGATATCGCAGACGTCATGTCGCTCAGCCCCCGCACGATCGGGACCCACCTTTACAACATCAAGCAAAAACTCGGCGCATCAAATTCCGCCGAATTGGCCATAATCGCGATTCGTGCAGGCCTAATAGCGCCTTGATTATATTATGAATATAGGATTTCTTGCGGGCTAACAAAAACTAATGAAAATCATGAGTCCGATTTCAGGGTTTTCTTGTGGGGATAGCGAACGGGGTTGACCCAGAATGAGCCCCATGGTCGTGATGAGCGGCCTCGATGCACGATCAAGTGGATTAACTCTCTTAACTTAAAGGAGCTTCACCATGTGGACCAAACCCGAATACACAGATATGCGCTTTGGCTTTGAAGTCACGATGTACGTGTTCAACCGCTAATAGCACAGCGCAAACAAAAGGGCTGCTTTCGAGCAGCCCTTTTTTATTTGTGAGCGCGCCTATCGGCTCCCTCGCGTCAGAAGTTAAAATCATAAACAAATCAGAACAATTGTCGGGGAGACCACAAAATGCGTCGCCGTTCCACAAATTCATTCGACTCGGCTTTGAGGCCGACCTGTATTGCCGTATTGATAATGAGTTCGGGCATTTCTGCGGCGCAGGATAATCCGCTGCGGCTGGCGCCGATCGTGGTTACCCCGACACGAGTCGAACAATCGAGTTTTGACTTGCCCGTGTCGATCGATGCCTTCACCAAGGACCAAATTCAGCAAGGGCAGTCTCAGGTCAATCTCTCGGAAACGCTGATTCGCACGCCCGGCATAGTAGCCAACACGCGCCAGAACTACGCCCAGGACTTGCAAATCTCGATACGGGGGTTTGGCGCCCGTTCGACTTTCGGCATTCGCGGTGTACGACTCTATGCGGATGGAATCCCGCTGACGATGCCCGATGGTCAGGGGCAGGCAGCCAACATTGACCTTGGGTCCGCAAGACAGATAGAAGTCATGCGTGGGCCGTTTTCGGCGTTATACGGTAACTCTTCCGGTGGCGTAATCAATGTTTTTACCGAGGATGGCCCGGAAAATTTGACCATTACCGGTTCCGCCTGGGCGGGCAGCTTTGATTCCAGCCGGGTCGGACTCAAGGTCGGTGGACAGCAAGGCGTCGTCAACTACATCTTTGACGTTTCCCGATTCGATACTGAGGGCTTCCGCGATCACAGTGCGGCCACGCGGGATACCGCCAACGGCAAGGTGAAGCTGAACATCGGCGACGACAGCACCGTAACCCTGATCGCGAACTATGTGCCGTTTCAAACGCCTTACGG
>JANMYN010000773.1:0-2723 GCA_031382195.1 Betaproteobacteria bacterium | reverse complement strand
CGGCATTGCGTTCATGATCGCGGAAGTGTTCGTGCCCGCCTATGGATCGCTCGGCATCGGCGGGATCATCGCGTTCGTGATCGGCTCGGTAATGATGATCGATACCGACATTCCCGGATTTATCCTGCCCTGGCCGCTGATCGCGGCCATCGCCTTCCTGAGCGCGATGTTCATCGTGGTCGTGGTGGGCATGGCGATGCAGGCGCGCAAGCGCCCGGTGGTAAGCGGGAGCGAGGAAATGATCGGGGCCCCGGGCGAGGTCATCGAGGATTTCGCGCAGGAGGGCTGGGCGCTGATCCACAGCGAGAACTGGAAGGTCAGGTCCACGGCCCCATTGAGGCGCGGGCAGAAAGTCCGCGTCACGGCGATCAACGGTCTGGTGCTCGAAGTCGCGCCGGACGGCACTGCCAGAGCAGAGGAGTGAAGAGATGGGCGGATATTTCGGAATTGCGCTTCTGGTCGCTATCGGGCTGCTGCTGTTCGCGGCACTGCGGGTGCTGCGCGAGTACGAGCGCGGCGTGGTGTTCCAGCTGGGCCGGTTCTGGGCGGTGAAGGGACCGGGACTGATCATTCTCATTCCGGGCATCCAGCAGATGGTACGGGTCGATCTGCGGACGGTCACGATGGACGTGCCGAGCCAGGACGTGATTTCTCGCGACAACGTCTCGGTGAAAGTGAACGCAGTGGTGTACTTCCGGGTCGTGGACCCTCAGAAAGCAATCATTCAGGTCGAAAATTTCCTGATGGCCACCAGTCAGTTGGCGCAGACGACATTGCGCGCAGTGCTCGGCAAACACGCGCTCGACGAAATGCTGGCAGAGCGGGAGAAGCTCAATCTGGATATCCAGAAAACGCTGGATACGCAGACCGATGCCTGGGGAATCAAGGTTGCCATGGTCGAGATCAAGCAGGTGGACATCAACGAAACCATGATCCGGGCGATTGCGCGCCAGGCCGAAGCCGAACGCGAGCGCCGCGCCAAGATCATCCACGCCGAAGGCGAGCTGCAAGCCTCGGAGAAGTTGCTGCAGGCGGCGCAAACACTGGCGAAGGCGCCGGAGGCGATGCAACTGCGTTACCTGCAGACACTGTCAAATATTGCCGGCGACAAAAGCTCGACGATTGTCTTCCCGGTGCCAATGGACCTCATCACTCCACTACTCGACGCGATGAAGAAGAAGCAAGGAGGGCAAGGATGAAGGGAAGACAAAATGTGTAGTGGTCCTGATTTCAACCGCCAGCCACTGTCTGAATTGATTCGGTTTGTAATTTCGCGTCGGCACGATCTGCGAATTCCGATGGTCCTGACAGGCCGGTCCGGTGAATAACTGGTGGGCGTCAAGAAGGAGGTGGAAATGGAGCTGAATCATCCGGGCGTACTCGCTCCGATGAGCTGACAGGATGATCCGAAGACTTTCTCGCCGCGCGTTTGTGAGTAGTCTTGCCGCTCTGGCTGCCAGCCTCGCGATTGTATTTAGGCCGCACAGTGCGTACGCACAGCCGCCGGCAGCGCCGCGGCGCATCGGGGTTCTCCTGACCAGCTCACCGGAGGACAAGGACGTGCAGATGCTTCGGGAGGGGCTGCGGGATGCGGGCTACGTCGAGGGACGCGATGTGGTGATCGTTTGGCGATCCGCCAACGGCGACTACGCACGAATACCGGAGTTGGCCGCCGACCTGGTCCAGCGCAAGGTCGACGTAATCGTGGTGGAGACGACGCTCGCAACCATGGTGCTCAAGCGCGCCACATCCACCATCCCTATCGTCATGGCAGCCGTCGGAGATCCAGTCGGATCCGGCGTGGTCACGAGTCGTGCGCGCCCTGGCGGAAATGTCACCGGCCTATCCCTGATGCAGGTGGAACTCGGCGCCAAGCGGCTGCAACTGCTCAAGGAGGCGATCCCACGGCTTACACGCGTCGCAGTCCTCTGGAATCCAGACACGCCTTGGCACACGAATGGGATCGCGGCCCTGAAAGCAGCCTCGCCCGCGCTGTCTCTCAAACTGAGTTTCGTGGGCGCGCGCACGCCTGATGAATTCGGTCCGGCATTCTCTGAAATTAGTCGAACGCACGCTCAGGGGTTGTACCTGATGGATGACGGTATCTTCTGGGCCCATCGAACAACGCTTCTCAACTTGGTGTCAAAAGCGCGGTTACCAGCCAGCTACTCGGATAAAGTACTCGTTTACGAAGGCGTACTGATGTCCTATGGGCCGAACTTCCGCGACATGTACCGCCGATCGGCCGGGTACGTCGACAAGATCCTGAAAGGCGCCAAGCCAGGAGATCTGCCGATCGAGCAGCCGAACAAGTTCGAACTGGTGGTCAATCTGCAAACCGCAAAGGCGCTCGGGATCACGATCCCGCAGTCGCTCCTGCTGCGGGCGGATGAGGTGATCAAATGACCTAGGGAGTCACGCCCAGCGCTTGCATGCGCACGCACGGTGTCAGGCTTGGTATATTGCATATTGGCTTGCCTACAGGCATACATGGCCCGTCATTATCGTCAAGCATCACCATTCGTGCCATCCCGCGTGCAGCGGAAAGTAAAGCCCGCGGCTCGCGCCACCGAGCGCTGCAGCGTAGGCGTCGAGCTGGGCAGCATAGCGCTTCTGTTCCCGGTCCAAGAATCCTTCGATGTCTGCGCCTTCGTGGCGGCTGGTCTTGTAATCCACCACCCACCGGGTTCCGTTCGCATCGCGAATCAGGCGATCGATTACGT
>JANMYN010000765.1:0-3115 GCA_031382195.1 Betaproteobacteria bacterium | reverse complement strand
CTACAGTTCGGGCAGATCATCTGGAATTCTCGATCCTGACTCGGGCGCATGCCAATGCAGTAGCCATGCCATCCGTGCCGGACGGCCTTGACTGTTCGTGTTTTCTCGGGGGATCGGGTCGCCGGCACAACGTGGAAACAGTTCTCGGCTTAAGTGCAGTTTCTCGGACAGCCCCCTTTGCGTCCAGCGTTTGGCTTTCCCCCTCCCCGATTTCGGCCATTCCTCGAACCCCATCGTGGATACGCGCCAAAACTCCGGGTCGCGGGTTCCTTTATAGAGTCGTTTATTTAAATCCACAAGCCCAAATGGCATCCGGGATGCATTGAGCATGATTGATAAATTGAACCGATTGGCGTGCGCAGGTCGCCAGCGGGCGCCCGTGCAAACGTCCATGGGGAACGCCCCAAGCGGCTGTTTTTGTTACGAGAGCGCCGCGTTTTCGATTTGAATTGGCGCGCCAGCGAAATCTACGATATGGCTTACGACCGGCTTTGGATGACCATCCGCCCCGGCAAAAGAAGGGTTCCTTCTTGGTGGCACACAGACAATCCAGGGGTGATTGCTGGCGCGCAGCCAAAAAAAAAAAGGGCCGACCCTGTTCGGGTCGGCCCCGTTTCCAACGGAATTGCCCGTTATTTCTTTTCCACTGTACGGCCTTGTGAATCTGTGGTCTTGCCGGCCGCCTTTACATCATCAAGAGCACGACCCTGCGTATCGGTCGTTTTGCCAGCCGCCTTCACATCATCGATTGCACGGCCTGGTGCCTTGTGCGTCTTCTTGCCGGTCTTGATCTTTCCGTTTTCATCCAGTGCACGACCCTGTGCGTCGGTGGTCTTGCCGCCAGCCTTTACATCGTCGATCGCACGGCTAGACTTTTTCTTCATCTTGTTGGGTGCTGTGACAGTGCCATCATCCAACGCACGACCCTGGGCATCGGTGGTTTTGCCGCCGGCCTTCACATCGTCAATCGCGCGACCCGGAGCAGCGGTGGTCTTATCGCTGGACTTGACTGCGTCATCGGCAACGGCCGTGTAGGCGACCGTCGCGAACAAAGCTGCAACAGCCGTTGCAAGCAGTTTCGATTTGCCATGAAATGCATTCTTCATACTCGTCTCCTCATCTAGAGAATAAACATGAGCACATGCTCACCCTGCCAGGCCAGAATAGGCCTCTGTTCAATTACAATCGCGTAAAAATTTCCCGCGCACAGCGTGAAAATTCACAGTTTCTCGTCTGTGGGCCCCGGGGAGCCGGAATCTTTCTGCCGGAGAAACCCTGGCCGCCTGCCGACGAGCACGAAAATGACCAAAGTCTTTTCTCCAATTCTTGGGAAACGGCCATCTTCATTCACGGCGAAGCATGTGGCCAGACGAGCGTATTGGCAATTCCTCATGTGGGGTAGTCTCTATCACTATAGTGATACGGGCCGGCAGGCATCTTCGGCTTGATCAAGCTCCCCGGCCACCCAGCCTGGACTCCCGCCATACTGCCAGTGGGCAAAAGAAGTGCCGGCGGCGTATAGCTTCGGCCGCGGCAGTAGACTATCGTTTGCGCTGGGGTCGGAAGATCCGGCTCCGTTTTGTGCCCATTTTATTACGCGAAGGCTAAAAGTGACGCGTTCTCCGGCCCCCAGGCGACGGTTCCTCGCTCTGTCAGCAGCGGTGTATGTCGCCGCGGCTGCGCTGCTCACTTGCTTTGAGATCGCATCGGCACAGACCCCTGCTGGCCCGAGTGGCGTCGAGCCGGAGCCGAAACAGGTCAGCATCGAATTCGACCCCAAAGAGAAAGCCTGGCTGGCCAAGCATCCGGTCATCCGAGTCGGCGCGGAGACGAACTATGCCCCCTATGAATTCGTCGACAGCCGCGGCAATTTCGCGGGAGTCGTTGCCGACTACCTGGAAATCCTCAAACGACGTGTGGGCGTACGGTTCCAGGTATTTCAGCTGACGAATTTCACGGCGGTACAGGAAAAACTTCGGAAGCGGGAGCTCGATATCGTACTAGCGGTAACCCGCGCGCAGGAGCGAGAACCGTTCCTCGCTTTTACCAAGCCGTATCTGCATTACGTGAACGTCATCGTCACCCGGGACGACTATGGCTTCGTGAGCGGATTGCGCGATTTTGCGCCGGAACGTGTTGCCGTGGTCGAGGGCCACTCCTCACAACAACTGATGGTCAGGGCGCATCCCTACGAAACTGTACCCGCCTACTCCGACTTACTCGAGGGTTTGATGGCAGTATCCACAGGGAAGGTCGATGGGTTGGTGGACGATATTTTCCCGATTGTGTTCAACATCCGGCAGCGCCAGATCAGCAATCTGAAGATTGCCACGCCGGTGGAAAAGGCTCTGCAACCGCAAGGCTTTTCCGTGGGGGTGCGCAACGACTGGCCGGAATTGGTCGGCATCCTCGACAAGGTGCTGGCCGCCATCAGCGACGAGGAGCAGCGCACGATTTCCCAGAAGTGGCTATCGGTGCGCTATGAAAGCAAGGTCGACTACCGTGCAATCTGGACGTCGCTGGCAGTTTTCTCCGCCATCGTCGTGGCGGGGGTGCTTTATATCCGCCTGCTCAGCGCCCAGCGGCGGGCTCTCATGGCGGCACGCACGGAGGAAGAAGCCGCGAGCCGCGCCAAGGATCAGTTCCTCGCCAACATGAGCCACGAGTTGCGCACGCCGCTGCATGCGATCCTCGGATACGCTGAACTCATGCGCGAGCGGCCGCTGGCCGACCCAGATCGCCGGGAGGCGCTGACTACAATCGCGCGCAGCGGACGCCACCTGCTCGATTTAATCAACGATCTGCTCGACCTGTCGCGCATCAGATCCGGCCGCCTCGAGTTGCATCTTTCCCAGGTTCCCCTGCCGGCCTTGCTCGAGGAAATCGCCGCGATGGTTCGTGTCGACGCCGAGAGTAAAGGGCTCGAGTTCGTGCTCGAAGCCCCCGGGGACCTGCAGGCGCTGGTGGAAGCGGATGGCAAACGCCTGCGGCAGATCCTGCTCAACCTGCTCGGCAATGCCATCAAGTTCACGGCCACCGGGCAGGTGACCTTGACTGTGCAGACGATTGCGCTTGGCGACGAGCGAATTGATCTGCGCTTGTGGGTCAAGGACAC
>JANMYN010000755.1:0-4021 GCA_031382195.1 Betaproteobacteria bacterium | reverse complement strand
GCAGCCCTGATTGGCGCCGTGATCGCATCGACGTGCGCCGCGGAGAACTTGCGCGATCCGACCCGTCCTCCGGCCGTGAGCGCAAAAGGAGCCGCAGGCAAGATCGAACCATCGGGATGGATTCTGCAGTCCGTGCTGATTTCACCTGAACGCCGTTACGCGATCATTAACGACGAGGTGGTTCGCCTGGGCGGCTCGATTGCCGGTGCCGAGCTGATTGCCGTCGCAGAGGAGCGCGTGACGCTGCGCACACGCGATGGTTTGCGCATTGTTCACTTGTTTCCCGATGTTACGAGGCTGGGTGGCGTCGACGCAAGCCCGGGTTCGGCCAAGCGCATGCAAGCGCAGGAAGCGGATAAAAATACCGATGCTCAGAAACCCGGCCACTCGGGGATAAAGAAATGAAAATGACAAGTGATGCCCTAAGACCGATTGTCCCCGTGCTCTTGCTGGGTCTGCTGAGCGCGTGCGCGACGATCACGCCCACTGACAGGACTTACGATAGCGCCAAGAAGGAAATGTCCAATGCCTCGCGCCAGCGGCAAGCGAATGCCCAGGCCGAAGACGTTGGCCGTGCGCTGTTGCCCCCGCTCACAGTGGAAATGCCGAAAGTAGATGGCCGGCCCATCGAACCGCGATTCGATCTGGCGGTCAACAACGCGCCCGCAGGCCAGGTGTTCATGGCGATTGTATCCGGCACCCGCTACAGCATGGTGGTGCATCCCGGCGTCAAGGATCAGATCTCGGTGAACCTGCGCGATGTCACCATATTCGAGGCCCTGGACACGATTCGCGAAGTCTATGGCTACGAATACAAGGTGCAGGGCAATCGCATCCTGGTCGAGCCGCTTGGCATGCAAACACGCGTTTATCAGGTGAATTACCTGATGAGCCAGCGCAAGGGCAAGACCGAGGTCAGGGTGACGTCAGGCGCGATTTCCGATACCTCTTCCAGCAGCGGACCTAGCGCGCAGCCTACTACTACGAGCGGAACCGGCGCGTCGACGACGGCACATGAAAGCAGCCGTATCAGCACCACTTCAAATAACGATTTCTGGGCCGAGATAGATGCCGCACTGCGAGCCATCGTCGGTAAAGAAGGGGGGCGCAACGTTGTATTGAGTCCCCAGGCCGGCGTGATCGTGGTACGCGCATTGCCCTCGGAATTGCGCGGTGTCGCCGAGTTTCTGAAGACCATGCAGGTGGTGATCGAGCGTCAAGTCATGTTGGAGGCCAAGATCATCGAAGTTCAGCTGTCCGATGGCCATCAGTCCGGCATCAACTGGGCTGCATTCAAGCAGGGGCCGAACAGCCGCTTTGCGGGCGGCTTGCTGAGTCCAGGCGCAATTCTGAGTCCGAACGGAGCCGTCAGTGCGTTTACCGGCCGCAACGCCGACGGGTCGGTTGCGGGCAATTCCCTTCTGGCGGCCGATCCTGCGTCGCCGGGCGCGATTGCGGCCGCGATCGGAACTCCGGGCAGCCTGTTCGGGTTGGCGTTCCAGACCAGCAACTTCGCCTCACTGATATCCTTCCTTGAAACCCAGGGAAACTTGCAGGTGTTGTCGAGCCCGCGCATCGCAACATTGAACAACCAGAAGGCAGTTCTGAAAGTCGGCACCGACGAGTTCTTCGTGACCAATATCACCACCAATACCACGACGACCGGCACCACCAGCACGCAGTCGCCGACGATAACCGTATCCCCATTCTTCTCCGGCGTGGCTCTTGATGTGACACCGCAAATCGACGAGAACAATCAGATCATCCTGCACATTCACCCGTCGGTTTCCAGTGTCATCGAGAAGACGAAAAACATCGATCTCGGCACGGCCGGCAATTTCCGGCTGCCGCTGGCATCGAGCACGATCAGTGAAAGCGACACCATCGTGAGAGTGTCCAACTCAAACATCGTCGCCATCGGCGGATTAATGAAGGAGACGAGCACGCGTGAGAGTAACGGCGTGCCGGTATTGGGAACCCTGCCAGTAGTCGGGACGCTCTTCAGCAGTAAAAGCCGTTTCGTCACAAAAAGCGAGCTGGTGATCCTGCTCAAGCCGACCGTCATCGAAAACGATGCGACTTGGCGACAGGATATACTGGACACCAAAGAACGCATCGATGCCTACCAACGCAGTGACCACCCGACATTCAGACCCACGCCCGCTAATTCCGCTGCGCCGGCAAAGTAGCCGGCCGGACGTCGCTAAAATTCCTGCTGTCGCGCCGGTTTGGCGCAAGCGCTGACGATGTACCGCATTCATTTCGCCCTGCGTGAGCCGCCGTTCGGACTGACACCAGATACGAGTTTCGCTTTTGCCTGCACGCCGCATCAGGAGGCGCTCAATACGCTGCTCGTCGCCGCGGCCAGCGGCGAAGGGTTCATGAAAGTTACGGGCGAAGTCGGTACCGGCAAAACTCTGCTATGCCGCCGATTCCTGTCCCAGCTCGACGGCAACACCGTCACCGCTTACATTCCCAATCCGCTGCTCGATTCGCACGGCCTGCTGCTCGCTCTGGCAGAAGAGTTGTGCCTGAATTTTGATCCCGACGATGACCAGCTTGGGCTTCTGAAATCCCTGAACCATGCGTTGCTGGAGCATGCGCGGGCGGGCAAGCGTGTTGTGGTGTGCCTGGACGAAGCACAGGCCATGCCGCTGCAAACACTGGAATCTCTGCGCCTGCTGTCCAATCTGGAAACGGAGAAGCGCAAGCTGTTCCTGGTGGTCTTGTTCGGACAGCCCGAACTCGATGCAAGGCTGGCTGACGAATCTGTGCGCCAGCTACAGCAACGCATCACATTTCAATACCACCTGTCGCCGCTCTCGCGCCGCGAACTCGGATACTACGTTTCGCACCGCCTGAGCATCGCCGGTTATATGGGTGATCGCCTGTTCAACAATGCCGCGCTCGATGCGCTCTACAGTGCAAGTCGCGGCGTGCCCCGGTTGATTAACGTGTTGGCGCATAAAGCTATGCTGGCCGCCTACGGGGAGGGCAATCATTACGTTTCGGCCACGCATGTGCGCAAGGCCGCCCGCGATACCCCCTCGGCGCGGCGGATTTATGCTCCCATGGTCTGGTCCGGCGCAGCCGCGGCAGCCATCGCCGCAACTGCGATTTACTGGTATTTGAATCAATGAGTCTGATCAATCAGGTCTTGCAGGACCTCGAAAAGCGTCACGCATCCGAGTCCGAATTGCAGTTCCTGCCGGCGTAAGTGCGCGCTGTACCCGGAAGGCCGCGCCCGCCGGTGCGAACGTATGTGGCTGTCGCTATCATTTCGGCCATTATTATTGCGCTTGCAATGCTCATTTACGGCAGCCGTCGAGGCCAGGAGAATGATGCCGCGCCGAGCCTTCCCAAGCCGAAGGCAGAACCTTTGGCGGCGCCGGTTCAGGCGCCCAAGCTGTCCGTCGCGGCTCCGGTGGCAGCGTCGCCACCGCAATCCGCAGCGTTTGATCCCGTTTCAAAAATTTCGGATGAACTGGGTCTTGTCGCGCTGCTGTCGCCCCGAAAGGAAAAACCGGCAAGTACAGCGGCAAGTGCGGCCCCCCGCGTTGCTGGCGCGCCTCCAAAGGCTGGCACGGCACCGCCGCCGAAGGCTGACAAGCCGCAAGCACCGGTCGTGGAGACATTGTCCGCCGCCGAGGTGCCTGCCCAGCCTTCCGCGCCCGCGGCTGAGCGCGTAACGTCTCCACCACCCGTGCCGATCGTCTCTGCGGACAGTGCGCCAGGCGCCATCGACAAGCAGATGCGTGAAGTGGCGCCTTCGGAACGCGCGGAGATTGCCTTCCGCAGGGGCGTGGCGCAACTCCAGGAGGGCCGGGCCAATGCGGCTGAGCTGGAATTCCGCAACGCGTTGAAGCAGGATCCGTCCCATACCGGTGCGCTTCAGGCGATGCTCGGACTGTTGCTCGACAGCAAACGCAATAACGAAGCGGAACAACTTGTGCGCAAGGCGCTCGAGCTCAATCCGCGGCAGCCGCGCCATGCCATGGTACTGGCGCGCCTGGAAGTGGAG
>JANMYN010000747.1:0-2915 GCA_031382195.1 Betaproteobacteria bacterium | reverse complement strand
TCGGTATAACCGGACAGGCGGATGACTTCCATCCGATCCAGCAGCGCCGCAGGAATGTTCATGGTATTTGCCGTCGCCACAAACATCACATCCGACAGGTCGTACTCCACTTCGATGTAATGGTCGACGAATTTGTCGTTCTGCTCCGGGTCGAGCACCTCGAGCAGGGCCGAAGCCGGATCACCGCGGAAGTCCTGTCCCATCTTGTCGACTTCGTCCAGCAGGAACAGCGGATTGCGCACACCGACCTTGGCCATGTTTTGCAGCATCTTGCCCGGCATGGAACCGATGTAGGTGCGCCGGTGCCCGCGGATCTCGGCTTCATCGCGCACGCCGCCCAGGGACATACGCGTGAACTTACGGTTCGTGGCCCTTGCGATCGACTGGCCGAGCGAAGTCTTGCCGACGCCGGGCGGCCCCACCAGGCACAGTATCGGCCCCTTGAGCTTGTCGACGCGCTGCTGGACCGCGAGATACTCGACAATGCGTTCCTTCACCTTCTCCAGGCCGTAGTGGTCAGCGTCCAGAATCTCCTGGGCCTTGATGAGATCGTTGCTGATCTTGCTTTTTTTCTTCCAGGGCAACCCGACCATCGTCTCGATATAGTTGCGCACGACCGTCGCTTCCGCGGACATCGGGGACATCAGACGCAGTTTCTTCAATTCCGACTCGGCCTTGGCTCTGGCTTCCTTGGGCATGTGCGCAGCCTTGACGCGTTTTTCCATCTCGTCGAGGTCGGCACCTTCTTCCATGTCGCCGAGTTCCTTCTGAATCGCCTTGACCTGTTCGTTCAGGTAATACTCGCGCTGACTCTTTTCCATCTGGCGCTTTACGCGCCCACGGATGCGGCGCTCGACCTGCAGGATGTCGAGTTCGGCTTCCATCAGCGACAACAGGTGCTCAAGGCGCCTCTTGACCTCGAACATCTCCAGCACAGCCTGTTTCTGATCGAGCTTCAGCGGCAAATGCGCCGCAACGGTATCGGCGAGCCGACCCGGTTCGTCAATCCCCGACAGTGACGTAAGAATTTCCGGCGGGATCTTCTTGTTGAGTTTCACGTACTGGTCGAATTGCGTGAGCATGGCCCGGCGCATGGCTTCGACTTCCGTGGAATCGATTACATCCGCAGGAATTGGCAACGCTTCCGCCACGTAATGCGTCTTCTCGTCCATAACTGCGATTACGCGCGCGCGCTGCACGCCTTCGACCAGCACCTTCACGGTGCCGTCGGGGAGTTTGAGCATCTGCAGAATGTTGGCAACACTGCCTATTTCATATAGATCTTCAGGGGAAGGTTCATCCTTGGCGGCCGACTTCTGCGCCACCAGCAGGATGCTCTTGCCCGATTCCATTGCCGTCTCGAGCGCTTTGATCGACTTCGGACGCCCGACGAACAGAGGAATCACCATGTGCGGGAAAACCACCACATCCCGCAAGGGAAGCAGCGGGTAGCTAACGGCATTTTCGGCAAGATCAGTGGGATAAGTCATTGGTCACCTAAAAGGACATCAATACGATTCAAGGTGGGGGACGATTCGGACATTTCAATCTTACCCGTCAACCTCTTGTAACACATCGGCTCCCGATGAATGGAAGCCGGCAGCAACGAGCCGCTGTCAGGTATTTCCTCAGGCAGACCCGGCAACCTTGGGCTGGTCCGAGTACAACAGTATCGGCTGGGCATCGCCTTTGATCATGCTCTCATCAACGACCACTTTCGCCACGTTATTTAGCGAAGGCAGGTCGTACATGATGTTCAGCAGAACATTTTCGAGAATCGAGCGCAGGCCGCGCGCTCCTGTGCGCCTGGCGAGCGCCTTGAGGGCTACCGCCTTCAGCGCATCCGTTCGCACCTCGAGTTCCACTCCTTCCATGCTGAACATGCGCTGGTACTGCTTGAGCAGCGCATTTTTGGGTTCCGTCAGGATTTCGATCAACGCGACCTCGTCAAGTTCATCGAGCGTGGCGACCACGGGTAATCGCCCGACAAACTCGGGGATCAGGCCGTATTTGATCAGATCTTCGGGCTCGACCCCGCGCAGCACTTCGCCAATGTCCTTGCGATTGTCCTTGCTTTTGACCTCCGCACCGAACCCGATGCCACCCTTGTCCGAGCGGGCACGGATGATCCGTTCGAGTCCATCGAACGCCCCGCCGCAGATGAACAGGATGTTAGTGGTGTCCACCTGCACGAATTCCTGGTTCGGGTGTTTGCGTCCGCCCTGGGGCGGCACCGAGGCAATGGTGCCTTCGATCAGCTTGAGCAGCGCCTGCTGCACGCCTTCCCCGGAAACGTCCCTGGTAATCGAGGGGTTGTCCGACTTGCGCGATATCTTGTCGATTTCGTCAATATAGACGATGCCGCGCTGTGCCTTTTCGACATCGTAGTCGCATTTCTGCAGTAGCTTCTGGATGATGTTCTCGACATCTTCACCGACGTAGCCAGCCTCGGTCAGCGTGGTTGCATCTGCCATCACGAACGGCACATTGAGCAGGCGCGCCAAGGTCTGCGCCAGTAGCGTCTTCCCGGATCCGGTGGGGCCGATCAGGAGAATATTGCTTTTGGCGAGCTCGACGTCGTCTTTTTTCTGAATCGTCTTCAGCCGCTTGTAATGGTTGTAGACCGCCACCGACAGAATCTTCTTGGCGATGTCCTGACCGATGACGTACTGGTCAAGACTTTCGCGGATATCGTGCGGAACCGGCAGGTCGGATTTGACACCCTTCCCGGCGGTCTCGGCGTGGCTTTCCTCGCGGATGATGTCGTTGCACAGTTCGATGCACTCATCGCAGATGAAAACCGACGGGCCGGCGATCAGCTTGCGAACTTCGTGCTGGCTCTTGCCGCAAAAAGAGCAGTACAGGAGCTTTTCGCCACCAGGTTTTTCAGACATAGTTCCCTTTCGTTCGCCCTA
>JANMYN010000739.1:0-3694 GCA_031382195.1 Betaproteobacteria bacterium | reverse complement strand
AACCCGAGAACTTGGAAAACGCACAACCGTAACGCATGGCGTGACCGCGTACGGACAATACCGCTGTTCCCTCGCCCCTCGTCCCTCGCCCCTCACCCCTCATAGTCCCTCGCCCCTCACTCCTCATAGTCCCTCGCCCCTGATTCTCATGGCCACCATCCTCGACATCGTCACGACCGCGGCGATCCTCTACGGCGTTGCAGCCGGACTGCTGATCGTGTTCGGTGTGATGAAGATCATCAACTTCGCCCATGGCGGCTTCCTCACCATAGGCGGCTATTCGGCGCTGCTGATCACCAAGCTGGGATTGAACCCGTGGTGGTCGGTACCCTGTGCCTTCGCCGTCGGCTTCGTCTGCGGCATGGTCATCGAGCGCCTGGTGATGAAGCCACTGTATTCGCGCCCCCTCGACGCGATTCTCGCCACCTGGGGCCTGGGCATCATCATCGGCCAGGTCATAACGTTGGCATTCGGGCGCGAGGTGCAATTCGTCCAGAGCCCGGTCACCGGCGCGGTCAATCTGCTCGGTGGCTCTTATTCGGAGTATCGGCTGCTGTTGGTTCTGGTCGCCATTGCAATCGCGATTGGGCTCGCTCTGCTTCTCAACGGAACCCGTTTGGGACTGGTGACGCGCGCCGTCATCATGAACGAAAACCTGGCGCGCGGACTCGGCATCAACAGCGCACTGGTGCGGTTCGTCACGTTCTCGCTCGGCGCTGGATTGGCGAGCATGGCCGGGGCATTAATCACGCCGCTGTCCAGCGTCGATCCGAACATGGGCGTGCCCTGGCTGATCAATGCGTTCATGCTGGTGATGGTTTCCGGCGTGTCGCTGATCAGCCTGGCCGTGGCCTGCCTGGTGCTCGGCGGCGCGCAGGTACTGGTGAGTTCGTGGGGCAATCCGATCCTCGGCGGTCTCACCATCGTCGTGCTCGCCGCGGTGGTTTTGCGTCTGCGGCCGCAGGGGTTTGGCCGTGGCTAGCGAACAAATCGCCGTCGCGTCCGGCCTTGCGGCTCGCGTGATGGGGCATACCACGTCACGTACGCTGGTTGTTTTCTGCGGCATTGCGTTTTTGCTGATCGCCGCCGGCCCCTATGTATTGCCGACTTACATGGTTAACAGCCTGATCCGGGCTTTCCTGTATGCGGCGGTCGCGCTGACGGTTGATATTCTCTGGGGCTATACCGGCATTCTGACGTTCGGGCAGTCGGCGTTTTTCGGCATCGGTGCTTACGCCGCCGGACTGATTTTTACACACGTCGGCTTTGGCCCCGGCTACGCAGCGCTTGCACTGTTCAGCGGCATTGCCGTTGCAGTCATCGTCGCGGCGGTTGTCGGCTGGCTCGCGTTCTACCACGGGGCATCGCCGCTCTACGGATCGGTCGTCACGCTGGTGTTGCCGATCGTGGTCACCCAGATTCTCTATTCCGGGGGTAACTTCACCGGTTCGAGCAGCGGGTTGTCCGGATTCGAAAGTTTCGACGTGTCGATCGAGGCCTGGTTCTGGATCGCGGGCAGTTTCCTGGTCGTGCTTACTGCACTCGCCTGGCTGTTCGTGCGCAGCGATGCCGGCCGCATCCTGGTCGCGATCCGCGAAAACGAGCAGCGCTGCGAATATGTCGGCATCAACGTATCGCGCGTGAAAATCCTGCTGCTGGTGGTGTGCGCAGCGATCGCGGCCGTCGCCGGCTATGCCTTTGCCGGCGTTCAGATGGTTGTGGCACCGGAGTACGCGGGATTCGTCTTCGGCACGGAGCTGCTGATCTGGGTGGCACTCGGCGGACGGGGCACGCTCATCGGCCCCGTAATCGGCACGCTGGTCCTGGACGTCAGCACCTCTTACCTGAGCGGTAACCTGCCCTTCGTGTGGAAGCTGGTCATAGGTTTCGCGTTCGTCGTCGTCATCGTGGCGCTGCCTCAGGGTTTGATGCCCTTGATCAAAGGGGCGCTCCAGCGCGTGCTCGGTGGGAAAAAGAAGCCCTCGGCTTCGTTTTCTTCCAGGCTGGAGCCAGCCGTGGAGCAGCCGTTTTCAGGACTGGCCGGCGGCGGCAGCCGCGCGCTCGTGGTTCGCCAGGTGCGCAAGCATTTCGGCAGCCTCAACGTGCTGGAAGGCATCGACTTCGAAGCGAGGCGCAGCGAACTGTTGAGCCTGGTCGGGCCGAACGGTGCCGGCAAGACCACGCTGATGCGGTGCATCGCCGATGGCAACGAACGCTCCGGCGGGACGGTGCTGCTCAACGATCACGACATCCTGAAGCTGCCGCCATACGACTGCGTTGCTCTCGGCGTGGGGCGTAAATTCCAGACCGCCAACGTGTTCGAAACGCTCACGGTCGCGGAAGCGTTGCGCATTGCGCGCACACGCCTCGCTCCGCCGTCATTGTGGAGGCGCGAAGAGACGCTGGCATTGCCTCACGCATCGATGCAGGTCATCCGTGCGACCGGCCTCGACGCGCAGCTTGGCGTCGAGGCGCGCCATCTCTCCCACGGCATGAAACAGGCGCTGGAACTTGCGATGGTGCTCGCGCTCGAGCCCAGCGTCCTGCTCCTCGACGAGCCGACCGCGGGCCTGACCAAGCCGGAGCGTACCTTGATCGGTGCGATCCTCACCGATCTCGCGCGCAATCACCAGCTCTGCATCCTGCTGGTCGAGCACGACCTTGATTTCGTGCGCGAAATCAGTTCGCGGGTGATCGTGCTGCACCAGGGCAGGATCCTGCTGGATGGCACGGTGGCCGAGGTGGTGGAGTCGGAGCTGGTGCGCACGATCTATTCCGGAGGCGGCCACGCCATCGAAGGCACGCGCGCATGAGCGCGGCCGCCCTGAACGTCGAAGGGGTGCGCAGCGGCTACGGCGAGGCGCCGGTCCTGCGCGATGTCAGCTTCGAGGTCCGGCCCGGAGAAATCTTTGCATTGCTCGGCAAGAACGGCATGGGCAAGAGCACTTTGCTGAAAAGCGTGATGGGCTTTCTTCCGCTTCACGCAGGCAGTGTCGGCATGTTCGGCGTGAACATCACGGGCTTGCCACCGCACAAAGTCGCGCGCGGGAACATTGCCTACACGCCACAGGAACAGGCGCTGTTCCAGGATCTGAGCGTGGAGGAGAACCTGCGGCTGGGTCTGCGCGACGACAGATCGTTCGATCCCGGTCTGAAACGCATCGGCGAGTTTTTCCCGGTGCTGCCGACGCGCTTGAAACAGCGCGCCGGCACGCTCTCGGGCGGTGAGCAGAAAATGCTGCTGGTGGCGCGCGCGCTGATGTCACGGCCGAAGCTCATGCTTGTCGACGAGATCAGCGAGGGCCTGCAGCCGACGGTCATCGAACGGCTGGCCGGCGTTTTGCGCGCCGAGCGCGACGAGTCGAAGGTGTCTATTCTGCTGATCGAGCAGAACGTGAAGTTCGCATTGTCGGTCGCCGACCGTTACGCGGTGCTCAAGCTCGGCGAAATCGTCGATCGCGGCGACATTGGGGGGGTGGATGTGGAGCGGCGGATAACTGATCAATTGAGTGTATGAGCGTGAGGTGCGGAGAATGAACAAGGGACGAGGAGCGAGGGACTATGCGGGGCGCGGGACGCGGGGCGAGGGGCGTGGGTAAAACCCGAGAACCTGCAAGACACACAACCGTACGGCAAGGCGCGACCGGGCACCGACAGCCTCGCTTTTCCCTCGCCCCTCGCCCCTCGTCCCTCG